>SYDD01000054.1 GCA_005786775.1 Opitutaceae bacterium | reverse complement strand
TTCCGGGTTCAATCCGCGGCGGGATGCTGAGGGCGTGACCTTGGCGGACGCGGCGACGGGCCGGGATCTTCGGATCGCCAGCGGCGAGATCGCGCGCCTCGAGCCCTCCGCGGCGTCGGCGATGCCGGCCGGCTTTGAGAACGTGCTCCCGGATCGCGATTTCCACGACCTGCTGGCCTTCCTGCTCGGGCCTTGAGCCGCCTGAAGGTGGCGCTGCCGTAGCCCGAGACGTCAGGTGGACGCCAAAGAAAAAACGCCGACCCGGAGGATCGGCGTTTCCGAAAACTGGCGGGATGGACGGGACTCGAACCCTCGACCTTCTGCGTGACAGGCAGACGCTCTAACCAGCTGAGCTACCACCCCTTTGAACGGGAAAGAGCGCGGACGGTAGGTTTGGCCGGGGGTGAGTCAAGCGTGGTTTTCCCCTTGTCCGCGAAATCGTCCGCCCGTACCACATTCGTGGCTTTCGCGGTGGTAGCTCAGCCGGATAGAGCAACGGTTTTCTAAACCGTCGGTCCCGGGTTCGAGTCCCGGCCACCGCGCCAAGCACGCCGCCACCGGGGTGTCCTAGAGGCCTGCGTGCCCGGAATGCGGGTTGGTCCGGTCCCAGATTCCCTCCGCGGGTGCGGAGCCGGCCCCGGCCCGGGCGGCCGCCCCGATGAGGGAGGCCCAGCGGGCGAGATCCTCAGGCGTGTTCAGGTTCGCGAGGATGCGGGCCGCATCCGCGAGCGCCACCTCCGGTGCCTCAAGCAAACCTTGTTCGCCCAGCCGCTGACACACGACCTGCAGGGAATCCCCGCGGCCAAGCGCGACCTGCAACCCGGGCAGGGCGGAACGGTGCCAGGCGGCCGCCAGCGGCTGATGCTGGCCCCCGACGCGCGGCACCACCGAGACCCCCCGCTCCCGTGCGCGGTCGACGCTGGCCTCCAGCGATGCCGCCGTCACCCCAGGAAGATCCACCGCCAACACCGCCAGCACCGGAACCGGCGAACGGGCCAACGCCCGGATCAGCGCTTCGACCACCCCGCCTTGTTCCGGCTCATCCTCGAGCCGCCGGAATCCCGCCGGGGTCCACGCCTGATCCGCGCGACACGCCAGCCAGAGCGGCCAGCAGCCGGTGCGCGCGAGCGTCCCCGCCTGATGTTCCCCCAGGGTGGAAGGTCCCCATGGCAAAGTGGCCTTGTCGCGCCCGAGTCGGCGCGCGCGGCCACCCGCGAGCAGGAGCCCGGCCGCGGCCGGGCAGTCCACCCGCAACCAGCCGCCGCTCAGCACCCGCGCGCGTAGGCCGCCCCGGCCACGCAGCCACGCCTCGGTCCCGGGCTTCACGGCGCGGTCCATCCACGCGCAGGGCCGGCATTCATCAACGCCCTGGAACACGACTCCCTGCACGGTGAATTCCTTCCCGATGAGCCCCCCGAGGTCCACCCCCCGGGTCAGGACGTTACGGCGATATGCGTGCGCCGGATGCGGCGGCGTGTCCGGTCGCCGGCGGAGCTCCCGGTGCACCTCCTCCGCGAAGAAGGTGACCTGCCCCCCATAGTTGGTCTTGTAGTCGAGGAAGCGGTCGCCGCGCAGCCCGCGGCCAGCCAGGCATTCGACGGTTTCGACCTCCGTGATCGTGTGCACGCCTGGCTCCCGGCCGTGGTGGCCGAAGTAGTTGTGCCCCGGGGAAACGTGGAGCGCGGCGATCCTCACGCGGCGTCCTCCAGACCGAGGCGGGCCCCGCCCGCGTAGACGTTGAAGCGGTCCTCCCGCACAAATCCGGCGAGGGTAAGACCCGCGCGGCGGGCGCAAGCGATGGCGAGGCTGGAGGGCGCTCCCATCCCCGCGACCACCGGCACGCCGGCCAGCAGCGCCTTCTGCACCAGTTCGAACGAGATGCGGCCGCTGAGCATCAGGCCGTGGCCGGAGAGCGGAATCGCGCCCGCGAGCAGCGCGGCGCCGATCGCTTTGTCCACCGCGTTGTGCCGCCCGGCATCCTCGTGCGCCCAGTCGATCCTTCCCTCTGGCGTGAGCAGCGCGCAGCCGTGCGCGCCGCCGGTCGCGGCGAAGAGGGGCTGGTGGCCGCCGAGAAGCGCGGGCCAGGCGGCCAGCGCAGTCGGCTCCAGTCGAGGACCTGGAGCGAGCGGGGGCGCCGATCGGAACAGCGCATCGAGGGTGGTCGTCCCGCAGACGCCGCAACTCGACGAGGTGAAGACGTGCCGCGTGAGGCGCGCGAAGTCGACTTCGACCTCCGCGGCGAGGACCGCCTCGACCACATTGCCCGCCTCACCGCCCGGCTGCTCGCGGCAAGGCAGCAGATCGAGCAGATCCTCCGCGCGTCGCAGGATACCCTCCGTGAACAGGAACCCCGCCGTGAGCTCCCGGTCGTGCCCTGGCGTGCGCATCAGCACGGCCACGCTCCGTCCGCGGATCCGAACCTCCAGGGGTTCCTCGGTCGCGACCACGTCGGTCGCGGCCTCCGCGGCGCGGGCCTCGCGCCAGCGCACGACGGGGGAGGGGGATCGGTCCGGATTCACGGGGCGACGATCCGCTCGAGGCGGACGCGGGCGTTGTAGTCCGGCGTGTCGCTACTGGTTTCCCGGGCGTCCCGCGGGAGCAGGACATTGCCCTCCGGCCAGTGGACCTGCAGGGCGTCGCGAGCGAGCGGCGCGAGGAAGATCCGGCCGCGGAAGCGCCCCGTGGGACTCACCAGCTCCACCGCGTCACCGGGCAGGAGCCGGAGCCGGGCGGCGTCCTCCGCGCCGATGAGGATGCTGTCGCGAGCCGCTCCGGTCAACGGATCGACCTCCGCGTGGATGAGGGTGTTGAACTGCTTCCCGCGCCGGGTGCTGACGTGGAAGGTCCCCTCTGGCGTGCCGGGGCTGGGCAGCGCCGGGGTGGTGAACCGGGCCCGGCCGCCGGTCCGCGGGAATACGCCGCCCGCGCAGAGGTGCCGTCCGCCGTACTGGAAGGCGTCACCGGTCCGCGCCAGCCGCTGGATCCCTTCGTAGAGCGGCACCACGCGTGCGATCTCCTCGCGCAGGACCTGGCCGTTCCCCGCGCCGAGGAGTCGGGCGCGTTCCGGCCACGCCGCGGCCGCGACGTCACGGAGGATCTTCCACTCCGCGCGGGCCTCGCCGACCTGACGCGGCAGTTCCGGGCTGAACATCACCCGTCGCTCCGTGCTGGTCTCGGTGCCGCCGTCGTCCTGCTCGTAGCGTGTCTTCGCCGGCAGGAGCCAGACCTCCTCCGCGGGCTCGATCAGCATCTGGTCCGTCACGAGGATGTCTTGGTGCACGCGCACGGGCGTCCGGGAGAGGGCCGCGCGGACCCAGTCCGGGTCCGGCAGGGTGCGCAGGAGATTGCCGCCCACGGAGTAGAGGACGTCGAGTTGTCCGCGGTGCGCCGCCTCCACCATCGCCGGGGCGGTGTAGCCCGGGCCCCGGGGGATGGGAAAACCGTACTGCGCCTCGAGTGCCGCCGCGCTTTCCTCCGTCAGCGGCTGGCCCCCGGGCAGGGCGGTGGCGTAACAGCCCATCTCGGCCCCCCCCTGCACGGAGGAGTGGCCGCGGATGGGAACGACGCCACACCCGTCGCGGCCGATCCAGCCGCGGGCCAGGGCGAGGTTGAGGATCATCCGCACCCCGTCGGCCCCTGCTGGTTGCTGGGTGATGCCCATGCTCCAGATCAGCACGCCGCGCCGCGCGCGCGCCGCGGTGGCCGCGAAGGCACCGAGTTGCGCGCGCGACAGGCCACTCGCGGCCTCGAGCTGCGACCAGTTCATTCCCTCGGCCACCGCCCGCAGCCGCGCGAACTCCTCGGTGTGCTCCGCGATCCAGGTCGGGTCCTCGCCGCCCTGTGCCAAGAGCGCCTTGAGCACGCCGTACAGGCAGGCGACATCGCCGCCCGGTGCGACCGGGTACCATTCGTCCACGAGTTCCGAGCCGAAGAGGGCGCTGCGGACATCCGAGGGCACCCAGTACCGCCGCAGCCCGGGCTCCAGCAGCGGATTCACCACGACGATGCGGGCGCCGCGCCGCTTGGCGAGCAGCAGGTACTTCATCGCGACCGGCTGGTCGTTCGCCAGGTTGGAGCCGAAGAGCACGATCAGCTCGGACTCGATCCAATCAATGTAGCTGCACGAGGCGGCCGCTGTGCCGGTCATCTCGCGCATCGCGGCGGTCGAGGGCGCGTGGCATAGCCGCGCCGCGTTGTCGACGTGGCTGGTACCGAGGAAACGCGCGGCCTTCTGGGCGAGATAGTAAACCTCGTTGGTGACCCCGCGGGCGGTCACGAAGAACGCGAGGCGCGCGGCGTTGGTCGCGCGGATCCTGGTGCCAAGGCGGGCTAGGGCCTCTTCCCAGCTGACCTGCCGGAAGCCGCGCTCGCCGCGCCGGCGGACCATAGGGAATGCTAAACGGCCTAGGGTGCGCAGCCGGGTGTTGTCCCAGCCGGCCAGCGCCTCGACGTCAGCTAGGGCCGCGGGATCTCCGGCCCCCATCGTGTTCAGGCGGAGTAGACTGAGACGGGTGAGGCAGAGATGCGGGCCCGCGATCGTCCAATCCCGCAGGCCGGCGACGCCGAGCGCGCAGCCGTCGCACACCCCACGGGAAAGCACCTTCCACGCATAGCCGAGGGCATCTCGATTTTCCCACACCGTGGCGGCCATCTCGCGGAAGTGACGCGGTTTGCGGGCGGCGATGCCGAAGGGCAGGATTCGCTCATGGAAACGGCGCGGGGCCAAAGGCACGGGAGCGGGGCGGTGCATAGGGCTCATTCGGCAGCAGGGTTGGGCGCGGGGGCCTCGCGGTCAATGCAGGTCGGGCAACCACCGGCGCGGCGCGAGTGCCACGGCCGGTTCGGAGCCAACCGTTAAGCGGCACGCGCCTCAGCGCGCGGGCAGGAGCACGGCGATCCGCGCCGCGACCTCGTCGGCGAGCCGCGCGCTTCCGAAGTCCGTGAAATGCACATTTGCTGACCGCTGCAGCGCCGCGAGGTTCGTCGCGGCCACGGCGTGGAGATCGTTCAGCGCGACCCCGTTCTCCGCCATCACCCGCCGGGCGACCGCGTTGTAGCGCGCGGCGTCGTCCGCCACGCGCCCCTGACTGCCAGCGGGCACGGGCGTGGTGGTCGCGAACACCAGCCGCGCCCCGGTGCGCTGCAGCCGCGCCACGATCGCCCGCAGGTTGGCCTCGTATTGCGCGGGTGAATGCACCTGGCGGCCCTGCTCGGGTGCGGCGAGCTGGCCCTTGACGTCGAGATATTTCAGGTCGTGGAGGCCAAAGTTGAAGTGGATCACGTCCCAGCGCCCGGCGCCGAGCCACTGCTCGAGGGACGCCACACCGCGCGCGGTGTCCCCGCAATTCACGGGCGGACGGTGGACGTTCGCCTGGCCCGCCAGCCGCGCGCGCACCGGCAGGGTGTAGCCCATCGAGATGGAATCCCCGATCAGCAGTACGCGAGGCAGACCGGGTGTGTCCGTGATGGGCGCGAGCACCGGGTTCGGTGCCTTCGCCTTAGCCGCGGTCGGCCCTTCGGCGGCTTGGGCGGAAATTGGGAGCAGCAAACTGCCGGCAAGAAGGTGGAGCAGGGCGGGTAAGGCGCGCATCAGAGGAGGGCGAAGCAGTTAAAGCAGGCGGGCGCCGCCAAGGAAACACTTTCCCGCCCATCCCGCTGGAGCGTGACCTTGGGATTGCGGGGCGTCGAAAGTTGGGTGAGGCTCCGGAGATGGTCGAGATCACCGGGCGTTACCAGGGCAACCTCCACTGCAGCGTGCGGCACGGGCCTTCCGGGTCCGTGCTCCAGACCGACGCCCCGCGCGACAATCAGGGACAGGGCGAAGCCTTCTCCCCGACCGATCTGGTCGCGACCGCACTGGGCACGTGCATCGCTACGACGATGGCCATCGCGGCGCGCAAGCACGGGGTCGAGTTGCGCGGGCTGACCTTTTCCGTGCGCAAGGAGATGGCGCCCGACCTGCCGCGGCGCATTGGCCGACTGGTCACCGAGGTCCACGTGCCACTAGCCGCTGATCACCCGGCGGCACAACCGCTGATGGGCGCCGCGCGGGCCTGTCCCGTGCACCGCAGCCTCCATCCCGACATCGATGCGCCGATCACGTTCCAGTGGGCGTGACGGCGGCGGGTGCCGCCTCGGGGAAGCGGTAGGTCGTGTTGAAGATGAGCTCGATCCGAGGCGAGACGCGGACCCTCACCTTTAATCTTCCGTGGCGAGGGTCGATGGGGATCGCGCGACCCGAGACGAAGCGTTCCTCGCCCTGCCCGTTGCGGGCGGCGCCCGTGAATTCCACGGCTTCGCCGGCGAACAGGCGCGTCAGGTCTGCATCCGGTACCGTGATCGAAATCACACCCGCCTCGTTGGCGGGGAAGTAGGGGATCACTCGGGCGGTGTATGTGGCGTTGAATGCGCTCTCCGGCCCACGGGTGAACGGACTCGTGCGGAGTGTAACGGCGCCGACATAGATGGAAGTCCACGCCGGGTCGACCTCGGCGCGGGTGGGTAGGGTAGCGGCGGCTTGGAGCGGCGCGAGCAGCAGCAAGGCGAGGGCGGAAAGGGCGGATCGCAGCCGGCGTCGCATCGGCCGAAGTTGGGCGCGTGACCGGGTGCTGGGCAAGGTTGGAGCAGTCTGGTTTCGCGTTGCAGGGCGCGGAGGCGGCGCGCATCACCTGTCCTTCATGGCCAAGTCCTCCCACGCCACCTGGGGCGGTCGGTTCTCCGCCGGTCCCGCCGAGCTGATGCTTCGCTTCAGCGAGTCGGTCTCATTTGATCGCCGCCTGGCGCCTTTCGACATTCAGGGGAGTCAGGCGCACGCGGCCATGCTCGCGCACGTCGGGCTGATCTCGGAGCGGGAGCGAGCGGCGATTCACCGCGGGCTGGCCGCGATTGGGCGGGAGATCGCGGCGGGACAGTTTACGTGGGACACCCGGCTGGAGGATGTCCACATGAACATCGAGCAGGCGCTGACCAAGCGGGTACCGGCCGCAGCGAAGCTACACACGGCGCGGAGCCGCAACGACCAGGTCGCGACTGACATGCGGCTCTTTTTTAAGTACGCCTGCGGAGAGCTACGGGCGCGGATCCGCGGGGCGCAGCGCGCGCTGCTCGCACTGGCGGAGGCCAACCGCGACGTGCTCATCCCCGGCTACACGCACCTGCAGCGGGCGCAGCCGGTCCTATTCGCGCACCACCTGCTGGCGTGGATGGAGATGCTAGATCGGGACCACGGGCGGCTGGGTGACGTGGCGGAGCGCGCGAACTGGTGCCCGCTGGGCGCCGGCGCGATCGCGGGCACCACGCTGCCGATCGACCGTGAATTCACCGCGCGGGCGCTCGGCTTTGTCGACGTCAAGGGCAAGGCGCGCGTGACGCGCAACTCGATGGACACCGTGGCCGACCGCGACCTGTTCCTCGATTTCGCGGCGGCGGGCGCCGTTTTCGGCGTCCATCTCTCGCGCATCGCCGAGGACCTGATCCTCTGGGCCAGCGCGGAGTTCCGGTTCGTGGACCTGCCGGATGCCTTCTGCACCGGCTCGTCGCTAATGCCGCAGAAGAAGAACCCGGACTCCTGCGAGCTGCTGCGCGGCAAGGCGGCGCGGCTGCAGGGCAACCTGCAGACCCTGCTCACCCTGGCGAAGGGCTTGCCGCTGACCTACAACCGGGACCTGCAGGAGGACAAACCGCCGGTGTTTGACACCTTCGATCAGGTCGCGCTGTGCGCCGAGGTGCTGGCGGGGACCCTCGGCGGCCTGCGGGTGCGGGCGGACCAGTGCGCCGCGGCGGTGGCGGATCCGGCGCTGCTGGCGACCGACCTCGCGGACTATCTGGTGGAGCGGGGGGTGCCGTTCCGGGAGGCGCACCACGCTGTCGGCGCGGTGGTGCGGCTGGCGGAGAAGGCGGGCGTGGCCCTCGACCGGCTGCCGACGGCGGAGGTGCGGGCGGTGCATCCGGGGTTTGGCGCGGACTGGGCGACGGTGTTCGATCTGCGCCGGGCGATGGCCAAGCGCCGGGGCACCGGGATGCCTGGTCCTGCCCAGGTGGCCCGCCAGCTGGCGCACTGGCGCCGGGAGCTCCGCTAAGTGCGCGGGGCGGGCAGGCGGCCGCGCCGGGATGGGGCGGCGGGGTGGCGAGTTGAAACGGCCCCGGCCGGAGCGTGATGCGCGCGCTCTTTCCCACCGCGCGGACCGACCCCGAGTTGGCCCCGTTCCGGCCCGGCCTTGTCTTCGCGTTCTTCAACGCGATCGCGTGGCAGATCGGCATCGGCACCCCGATGGTCCTCTTCGCCGAGGAACTGGGGGCGACGCCGTTCCAGGTCGGCCTCGCCTATTCCTTCGTCTTCGTCCTCACCCCGGTGCAGATCCTCTCCACCGCGCTGCTGCCCCGGTACGGCTTCAAGGCGGTAATGCTCGGCGGGTGGCGGACGCGGGCGGTGTTCCTCGCGGTCCCGGCGGTGCTGGCGGCGCTGGCGCTCCGGGGGCCGCGGCCGTGGATGGCGGACACCCTCGTGTGGAGCGTCTTCCTGTTCTGCCTGTTCCGCTCGATCGGGGCGGCCTCGGGCATCTCCTGGTTTTACGCGATCCTGCCGGAACGGGTCCGGGGGCGTTACTTTGGGAGCGACCAGTTCGCCTCCGCGGTGGCGAGCGTGGGCACGCTGCTGGCCTGCGCCGGCTTGTTCGCGGCGCTGCCGGTCTACTGGGCATTGCTGATCCAGTACCTCATCGCCCTGGCCGGGGCCTTCGTCAGCTATTATTCCCTGCGCCAGTTGCCGGACGCGCCGCGGCCGGCGCCGGTTAGCCTCCGCGAAGTGCTACGGGACACGCCGCGACACTTGTTCGCGCCTTCGGTCTTTCGGAAATACGTCTGGCTTGCGGGGGCCGGCGCCGCGATCGTGACGCCTCTGCCGCCGTTCGCAGCTTACTACCTGAAGGTCGGGCCGGGACTTTCCACGGCGCAGATCATGGTCTTTGAGGTGGCGCGGTACGCGGGGGTGATGGCGGCCGCTTGGATCCTGCGGCGGAGGATCGACGAGCTGGGGGCGCGCCCGTTCTTTCTGCTCGCGCTCGGGCTCTACGCGGTCGTCGCGGCTTATTGGTGGGTCTTTCTCGAGTGGGGCGCCGGCGGGATCCCCGCGCTGCTGACCTCGTACTTCCTGCTCGGCCTCGCGGCAGCCGTGTGGGTGATGGCGAATCTCCAATACCTACCGAAGGCCACTGGGGAGCGAGATCGCACTCTGGCGGTCTCGATCCACGGCGCATTCACAGCGGTCCTCGGCGGCCTCGCGCCCATCCTGTGGGGCCTCGTGCTGAAGGCGGAGGGTGGCCGGGGGATCGATCCCGCGATCTTCCAGCTCTTTTTTCTCTCCGTCGTAGTGGGCGCGCTGGTGCTGTCGCAGCTCATCGCGCGGTTGCCGGAGGACCGCGGCCACCCGGTGGAACCGCTGCTGATCGGCAATGCGATCCTGCGTCCCTTCCGCGCGATGACCTACCTCGCGAGCCTCGTCGACCACCGGGCCCCGCCCCCGCGCGTGGAGGTTCCACCGGCGGATGGGCCTTCGCGGGGTTGACGCCGGGGCGGAGAACGTCGAGCAAGGGCGCGATGGCCAAAGTCCGTATTCTTCCCGACCGCGTGGCGAACCAGATCGCCGCGGGCGAGGTTATCGAGCGGCCCGCAGCGGTGGTGAAGGAATTGATCGAGAACGCCCTCGATGCGGGAGCTACCCGGATCGCGGTAGAATTTCGGCAGGGCGGGCGCGCGCTGATGCGGGTCGAGGACAATGGCCACGGAATGGGCCGCGATGACGCGCTGCTGGCCATTGAGCGCCACGCGACCAGCAAAATCACCGAGGCTGGAGACCTGGACCAACTTGTGAGCTACGGTTTCCGCGGAGAGGCGCTCCCCTCGATCGCGAGCGTGTCCCGTTTCACCCTGCAGACCCGCACGCCGGAGGATCCTGCGGGCACCGAGGTGTTGATCAACGGGGGCCGTCTCCTCCACGTCCGCGACTGCGGCCGCGCCCCGGGCACCTCGATCGAGGTCGCACACCTGTTCAACTCGCTCCCCGCGCGGAGGAAGTTCCTCAAGACGGACGCGACCGAGGCGGCGCACATCATCCATTGTGTCCGTCTCTACGCGCTGGCGTGCCCGGCTACGGCTTTCACCTTGGTCGAGGACGGGCGGATCGTCTTCCGTTCTCCGGAGTGCCGCACGCTCGCGGACCGGGTCGGTGAGATCTTCGGTCGCGAGTTGGCGGCGCTCGCCGTGCCGATCGCCGCGGAGGAACCCGGCCTGCGCCTCGAGGGCGTGGTCGGGCGGCCCGGCGTGGGTCGGCCGACCCGGCACGAGATGCTCGTGTTCGTGAACGGCCGTCCCGTCGACAGCCGCACGCTCAATTACGCGCTGATCGAAAGCTACCACGAATCCGTGCCGCGCGGCCGGTACCCGCTCGCGTTCGTCTTCCTCCGCTGCGACCCGGCGGCGGTGGACGTCAATGTGCATCCGGCGAAGCGTGAGGTGCGGTTTCGCAGCGAGCCGCAGGTGCGTGGGTTCGTGATCCGCTCGGTGCTATCGCGCCTGCGGGAGCTGGCCGAACCGCCTGCGGCCGCCGCGGTTCCCTCCGCTGGTAATCTGCCGGCTGCGGATCCCGCTCCGGCTTCGGCCGCCGCGGTCGCGAGCGTTCCGGCGCGGATCGCCCCGGTCGCGTTCGCGCACCCGACGGTGCCGGAGTCGCCCGCGGCTCGGTTCGCCCTGCCGTCCGCGGGAGCGTCCACATCTGCCCCCTCCGCGCCAGGTCCGTTGGCGGCGCCCGAGGCGGTCCCGCGGGTGGCGCCGTCGTGGCGTTACGTTGGCGTGGCGCACGGCAGTTACGTGCTTTTCGAGACGCCCGCTGGCCTAGTGTTGCTCGACCGGCGCGCCGCGCATGAGCGTGTGTGGTACGAGCGGCTGCGCGGCCAGTTCCAGGCCGGCGAGGTGCCGAGCCAGCGGCTGCTCCTTCCCCAACCGGTGGAGCTAGACGCCATTGCGGCGGCGATGCTGCTCGATCGCACCGCCTTTTTGGGTCGGCACGCATTCGAGGTGGCCGAGTTCGGCCGCAATTTTTTCCGGATCGAGGCGATCCCGGCCTGGATGGAGCCGGCCGATGCCGAGCCGTTCCTGCGCGAGTTCCTCGGCGCTTGTCGGGATGGCCGGCTACCCCACGATGAGCTCGGTCTCGCGCGCGAGGAGCTGGCCCGTTTGGCGGTGGCTAAGGCGGTGCGGCTCCCAGCCGCGACCGGCGAGACAGAGGTCCGCGGCCTGCTCGCGGAGCTCTTCGCCACCCCAAGCCCCATGACGAGTCCGTCAGGCCGACCCACCTATATTGAGCTGAACCACGGGGAGTTGGCGCGCCGTTTTCAGAAATAACCGCGAGGCGGGGCTCGCGCTGGCACGGTTCTTTCTACAGGTTCGGAGAGTCCTATGGCAAACGCAGCGAAATCCAAGGGAGCGAAGGGCACCGCACGGACGGCCGCGACCGATGGCGGGGCGGCGAATGGGGGAGCGCCGGCGGAAGGCACCACCGCCGTGATGAGCGCCCTGATCCAGCGCCACCTCGTTTCGACGCTCGCCCGCCATCCCAGCTCGGCCACGCCGCGGGATTGGTGGGTCTCGACCGTCCTCGCGCTGCGCGATAGTATCCACGAACGGTTGATCCAGACGCAGGCGGTGCATAACCGGGAAAACGTTCGCCGCATCTACTATTTCTCGCTCGAGTACCTGATGGGGCGATTGTTCGGGAATAATTTGCTGGCGACCGGCCTCTACGACACCGCCCGCGAGGCGCTGGCCGAACTCGGGCAGGATTTCGACGTAGTGCGCGAGTCAGAGGTCGATATGGGGCTCGGTAACGGGGGCCTTGGCCGGTTAGCGGCCTGTTTCCTGGATTCGCTCGCCACGCAGGACTACCCCGCGCTCGGCTATGGAATTTATTATGAGTTCGGCCTGTTCCGGCAGGCTTTTGTCGAGGGGCATCAGGTCGAGCATCCCGATAGCTGGACGCTGTTCGGCGATCCGTGGGAGGTGGTTCGCCCCGAGTACACGCAGGAGGTCCGCCTCTACGGCCGCGTGGAGAACGTGTTCGACGACCGCGGCAACTACCGCCCCCGCTGGGTTGATACGAAGACCATCCTCGGCGTCCCTCGCGACATCCCGGTGGCTGGCTTTGGGACGATGACGGTGAACCTGCTGCGGCTCTGGGCCTCCAAGGCTACGGAGGACTTCGATCTCGCGGCCTTTAATAGCGGGGGCTACGTTGAAGCAGTGCGCGAGAAGGCTGTGGGCGAGACGGTCTCCAAGGTCCTTTATCCGAACGATAAGACCGAGAACGGCAAGGAGCTTCGTCTGGTGCAGCAGTACTTCTTTGTCGCGTGCTCCCTGCGGGATATCATCCGTCGCCACCGCCGGATCCCGGGCAACTCGTGGGACAACTTTGCGGACAAGGTAGCGGTCCAGCTGAACGATACCCACCCCGCAATTGCGGTAGTGGAGCTGCTGCGCTTGCTGATCGATGAGGAGCAACTGACGTGGGACCACGCTTGGGACATTGTCTCCCGCACCTTCGCCTACACCACCCCCACCCTGCTGCCTGAGGCGCTCGAGAAGTGGGGCGTGGCCCTCTTCGAGCGTGTCTTGCCGCGGCATCTTCAGCTGATCTACGCCGTGAACGACCGCGTGCTGGCCGAGGTGGAGCGCAAGTGGCCAGGGGAGATCGCGAAGAAGCGGGCTTGCTCGTTGATCGAGGAGGGTGGGGGCAAGGCGGTGCGGATGGCCAACCTCGCGGTCGTCGGCTCCCACGCGGTGAACGGCGTGGCCGCGCTCCACACGGCGCTGCTCCGCCGCCATCTGTTCCCCGAGTTCGACGCGCTCTATCCGGGCCGTTTTCAGAATAAGACTAACGGCATCACGCCGCGGCGCTGGCTGCTGAAGTGCAACCCGCGCTTGGCTGCGCTGATTACACGGCAGCTGGGCGACGCCTGGCCGCGCGACCTCGACCGTCTGCGCGGGCTGGAGCGCTGGGCGGACGACCCGGCATTTCAGGCCGAGTTCATGGCCATCAAGCGCGCCAACAAGGCGGATCTCGCGGCGGTGATCCGCGCCGAGTGCGGGATCGATGTTTCTCCCGACGCGCTCTTCGATGTACAGATCAAGCGGCTGCACGAGTACAAAC
>SYDD01000336.1 GCA_005786775.1 Opitutaceae bacterium | reverse complement strand
GGATCGCCGATGCAATTGATTGGCGCCTAAACTATGAAATCCTCGATCCTAACGCTTAAATTCGGCTGGCTTGCGCTCCTGTTCGGCGCCGCCACGGCCTCCGCGGTCCCGATTCCCCTCGACCTTAACCCGACCAACTCGGTGCCTGATAACGCGGGCAGCGCAACGGTCACAATCTGGCTTAACGGCCTGATCGACACCTACAACGGTGCCAACACGCCACCGTTGCCGAGCCCGGCCACCCTCTCCTTCAACTCCAGCGACGATCCCGCGATGCCTGGCTATCCCCCCAACACCGGAACCTCGATCGCGATGCCGATGGGCACCTACGAGTATCTCTTCCTCAAATGGGGCGGCGGCTTCAATCCCGGCACCTTCAGCGCCTTCTACATCGGCGGGATGACCGGGACGTGGACGTTCAACTCGCCGAACGACCGGGATCTCTCCGGCTACCGCCTCTACGACGCGAGTACCCCTCCGAGCGTACCGGACGGAGGCATCGGGGTAATGGTGCTGGGCGCGGCCCTCGGCCTGCTGGGCCTGATCCGTCGCTGGATCTGAGTACGACTAAGCTTTGGAACTGCAGTTCCCGGGGGCGGCGGGATGGTTGGCCTGCCGCCCCCACTTCTTTTCGCCAGTTGCATGCCTAAGCCCGCGGGTGCGCCCGGTCGTAAATTCCCCGCAGGCGCTCCAGGCTGACGTGGGTATAGACTTGGGTGGTCGCCAACTGGGCATGCCCCAAGAGCTCTTGGACCAACCGCAGATCCGCCCCCGAGTTCAGGAGATGGGTCGCATAACTGTGCCGGATCTTGTGCGGGCTTAGATCCATCGGGAGTCCCGCCGCCCCCAAATGGCGCTTTACCAGCACTTGGATGTCCCGCACCGAAGTTCGCCGCCCCCCGGGCGCCGCCAGCACCGGCGAGTCCGGTCCCGCCCCCTCCGCCCATCGCGCCCGGTAACGACGAAGGACATCCGCCGCCACGGCCCCAATCGGACAAAGGCGTTCCTTGCGGCCCTTGCCCAATACGCGGACCACGCCCTCGTCCCAGTCTACGACATCCCCAAAATTCAGCCCTGCCAGCTCGCTCACCCGCAGGCCGCCACCGTAAAGTAATTCCAACGCCAGCCGGTCTCGGGCCGCGCTCCACGCATCCAGAGTGCCCGCCGCTTCCAGACGCTCCGGGGCCAGCAGCAGCAGCTTCATCTGTTCCTCAGTGAGGAATCGCGGTAGCAGTTTGGGCAGGCGCGGCAGGGCCACCCCGAGGAAGGGATCCCGCTGCAGCCGCCCCCGCCGGATCCAAAACTTGTAAAACGCCCGCAGCCCCGAGACGTGGTTGTGCAACGTCCGCCGCCCGAGCCGCCGCTGGGATTCGATGACGAAGTCGCGCGCCTCCCGGCTGGTCACCGCGCCGGGACCCTCGCGCCAACGGTCAATCCCCGGGCTGGCCAACCACTGGTGGAAGCCCGCGAAGGCCTGCCGATAATTGCGCACCGTGTAGGGCGAGCAACGGCGTTCCCCCGCGAGAAAGTCCGCGAACGGCTGCCACCACTCGCTCCGGACCGCCTCTGGCAACTCCGCGCACGCCTTCATCCCGCGTTCAGGCCGGCGGCCGCGACCCGCGCCTCCACCGCCTGCATGACCCCAGCGGTGTACCGCCGCAGGGCACCCTCCGAATCGAGGCCCCGGGCCCGCGCCGCGGCGACCAGCTCGAAGAGCTCCCGCCCCAGCGCTTCGGCGTCGAGCCCCTCGGCCCGGCGCGTCACCGCCGCGCGATCCAAGACGCCATCCATGGGCAATTTCTTCTGGTCGATTTGTTTGCAGACCGCCTCCGCGAACATCAACGCGGGCAGCCGCGGCGGTAGCTCCTTGAAGACCGCTCCCACCCGCGGGGGCGGGCCGGCCTTGCGCTCCTGCGCCTTGATTTTCTCCCACTCCACCAGCACCTCCGCCGAGCTGTCCACCCGGGCGTCCCCGAAAACGTGGGGGTGCCGCCGCACCAGCTTGTCATTGATGTCCCGCGCCACGTCATCGAAGTCGAACCGGCCTGCCTCCGCCTCGATCTGCGCGTGGAAGACAATCTGGATGAGCACGTCCCCGAGCTCCTCGCGCATATGTTCCACGTCGCCGCGGTCGATCGTGTCGATCAGCTCGCTCACCTCGTCGATCAGGCACCGCACCAGCGTGGCGTGGGTCTGTTCCCGGTCCCAAGGGCACCCGTCCGGGGCCCTCAGCCGCACCATGGTCCTGCGCAGGTCATCGATCGCGCTCATGGCACGGAGCAGAGGGTAAACCGCGTCCAGATTCACGCCCAAACCGGCGAAGTCTGATCTGGTTTTCCCGCAGGCGCTGTGTTTCGTCGCTTCAGATGTCCGACAAGCTGACCGAGATCATGGCCTGGAAGCGCCGGGAACTCGCGCCCCTGCTCCGCCGGGTGCCCGCGGCCGAGCTTTCCGCCGCGGATGCCCGCCATCCCCGCCCGCCGTCGTTCGCCGCCGCCCTCCGCCGCGCCGACGCTCGCCTCGCCGTCATCGCCGAGATCAAGCGCCGTTCTCCCTCCGCAGGCGACATCCGCGCGGGCATCTCCGCACCCGAGCAGGCCGCCCGCTACCAACAGGCCGGGGCCGATGCCATCTCGGTGCTCACGGACGAGAAGTACTTCGGTGGGACGCTCGAGGACCTGCGCACGGTGACCGCTTCCTTCGCCAGCCAGCCTCCGGCCGTACCCTGCCTGCGGAAGGATTTCTTCGTCCACCCGCTCCAGGTGCTGGAGGCCCGCGCGGCCGGCGCCAGCGCGATCCTTATCATCGTCCGCGCGCTCACCGACGATGAGATCCACGCCCTGCGCGACGCCGCCGCCACGGCGAGGCTGGATGCCCTTTATGAGATCCACACCGAGGCGGAACTGGACCGCGCGGTCCGCCACGGCGCCACGATCATCGGGGTCAACAACCGCGACCTCGCCCTCTTCCGCACAGACCTCGGCCTCAGCGAGCGCCTCATCCCACTTTTCCCCGCTCATGTCACCGCGGTCAGCGAGAGCGGAATCTTCACGGCCGCAGACGCCCGCCGCGTCCGCGCGGCCGGAGCGCACGCGGTCCTGGTCGGCGAGGCCCTGATGCGCGCGGCGGACCCCGCAGCGCTGCTGCGGGACTTTCGCGCCGCTTGAGCGATGCCGCTGTCGCCCTCTGCCACCCGCGAGACGCT
>SYDD01000053.1 GCA_005786775.1 Opitutaceae bacterium | reverse complement strand
CCGGGCCGGATGAAGGGCGAGCTGCCCTCGGGGATGCGGTCCTCGGTCCTGCTCTTCGCGCCGCTCCTGCGCCGCATGAAGCGCCTGCGCATCCCGGTGAATGCCGAAGGCTGCTCCCTCGGCATCCGCGAGCTCGACCCGCACCTCGAGATCCTCGCTTGCCTCGGCGCGCGCCTTGAGCGCGGGCGCGAGGTCGTCCTGCGCCTCCCCCGGCGCTTCCGCGGGGCCCGGCACTGGCCGGACTATATGTCGGTGACGGCCACCGAGAACTTCGTGATGGCGGCCGTTCTCGCCGAGGGCACCTCGACCCTGATCAACGCAGCGAGCGAGCCGCACGTGCAGGACCTCTGCCATGCGCTGGTCGCGATGGGTGGGCGGATCGAGGGGATCGGCACGAGCCAGCTGACGGTAGAGGGGGTGGCTCGGCTGCGCGGAGCGCAGGTCACGATCAGCACCGACCACCACGAGGTCGTGACCTTCCTCGCGCTGGGGGCAATCACGGGGGGCGAGGTACGCGTGCGTCACTCGGTCCCGCAGCATTTCGACCTCATGGCGCGGGCCTTTGGCAAGCTGGGTGTCAACGTGACCCACGATGGGACGACGGCGGTAGTGGCGGCGCGCCAGCGGCTGGAGGTGGAAGCTCCTTTCACCCGCAATCTGCTCCCTAAGATCGAAGCGGCACCTTGGCCTTATTTTCCCGTGGATTTGCTGCCGTGCATGCTGGCGCTTGCGGTGCGCGCCAAGGGGGCGATGCAATTCTGGAATAAGGTTTACGAGGGCGGCTTCACCTGGATGCCCGAGCTGGCGAAGCTCGGCGCGCACGTGGTCGTCAGCGACCCGCACCGCGTGATCGTCTTTGGCGACCGGCCGCTTCGGCCGACGACCGTCGACGCCCCTTACATCATCCGCGCCGCCGTGGGACTCTATATGGTCGCGGCCAGCATCCCCGGGCGCTCCGTAGTCAAAAACGCGGACACTATCCGCCGCGCCCACCCGCGCTTCGTGGAGAACCTGCGGAGCCTCGGCGCGGACGTGGAGTGGCGCTAGCCCGCCGCCCGCGCCCGCGGCGCGGAATTGAGTTTCCCCCACCGCCGCGGACCGGCAGTTTTCCTTCCGTTGCCGCCACCTCGTGGCGACGCTCCCTTTCTCTGCGTATGAAGCTCCTACCCCTATTCCTTGTTGTCGCCCTGCTCCCGAGCCTGCTCCGCGCCCAAGGCGCCACGGGCACCCTCGAGGGTCGCGTGCAGAACCCTGCCAACGGGACCTACCTCGAGGGCGCGCGCGTCAGCGTCGAAGGGACCGCCTTGGCCGCCTTCACGGACGACGCCGGGCGCTTCCTGCTGCCGGGCGTGCCGGCGGGAGAAGTGCGCGTCCGCGTCTTCTACACCGGGGCGCCGGCCAGCCTGACTCCGGCGCGCGTGACCGCAGGCGCTACGACGACCCTAGAGATCGCGCTGGCCCCGGCGGCAGCGGCGGTGCGGCTCGATCGGTTCGTGGTCGGCGAATCCCGCGAGATGAGCGGCGCCGCCATCGCGATTAATGAGCAGCGCTTCGCCGCTAACATCCGCAACGTGGTCTCGACGGACGAATTTGGCGCAGTTGCGGAGGGAAACGTCACCGAGTTCCTGAAATACCTGCCCGGCATCACCGTGGATCAGAGCGGCGGCGACGGCCGGTACATTTCGGTCGAGGGCGCGCCGAATGCAAACACCCCGATCACCCTCGGGGGCATCTCGCTCTCCGCCCCGGGCGACAACAGCGGCTCACGCGGCATCGAGGTGGGGTTTTTCAACCTCAACAACGTCTCCCGCATCGAGGTCTCGCACTCCCCCACCCCCGACAGCCCGGGCAAGGCTCTGGCAGGTGGCGTGAACCTGGTGCCCCGCAGCGCGTTCGAGCGCTCCCGGCCCGTGTTCAACGGCAGTTTCTACTTCCTGCTGCGCGACGACCACCGCGCGATCGGCCCCGGGGCCGCGATGTACCGCGATCCCCGGCGCAAGGTGTGGCCCGGCGCGGACCTGTCTTGGGTCGTGCCAGTGAACCGCCGCTTCGGCTTCACGCTCTCCGCCGGCGCCTCCACTCAATACTCGAGTCAGGACCGCGCCACCAACGTCTGGCGCGGCAATACCACCGCCACCGCGCCCGCCGCCTTTCCGGCCACCGTCCCCGGCCGGCCCTATTTGTCTCAGTTCACGCTTCAGGACGCCCCCAAAGAATCCGACCGCGATTCCCTCGGGCTCACCCTCGATTTCCGCCTCGGCGCTCACAGCCGTCTCTCCCTGTCCTACCAGTACTCGTCGTTCGACGGCTGGATCTCGAGCCGCACCCTCGCCTTCGCGCCCAACCAGATCGTCGCCACCTCCATCTCACCAACGTCCGTCCAGGGCGTGGCGGGGGCCGGCCAGCTCACCCTTAACAACGGGAACAACCGCGTGCGCGAGAACCGGACCTATCTCCCCTCACTTACCTGGCGCCACGACGGCCCCGTCTGGAAACTCGATTTCGCCACCGGCCGCGCCTACGGCAAGAACGCCATCCGCGACATGGACAAGGAACGCTTCCTCGGCGTCCAGTCGCGGCGCACCGGCGTGACCATCGGCTTTGAGGACACCGGCCTCATCCGGCCGGGTGTGATCACCGTCACTGACGCCGCCACCGGCCGCCCGCTCGACCCCTACCGGCTCGAAAACTACGCCCTCAACACGCTGACCTCCACGCCGCAGCGCGCGGTGGATATCAACTTCACCGCCACCGCCAACGCGCGCCGGGACTTCGCCACCGCCGTGCCGTTCACCGTCCGCACGGGCCTCGATTTCCGGCAGACCCGCCGCGATATGCGCTCGTGGACCTCGACCTACACCTACGTGGGCAAGGACGGTCGCGGCAACCTCACCCCGGGCACGGCCCTGCCCTTTCTCGACCGCCTCTTCTCCACCCGCATCGCGCCCTTTGGCTTCCCGCGCATCGAGCACCTCGATTCCCAGGAGGTCTTTGCCTATTGGCGGGCCAATCCGCGCGAATTCACTCTCGACGAGAACGGACTCTACCGCTCCCACGTCGCCAATTCCAAGCTAGCCCGCGAGTCCGTCAGCGGCGCCTACCTCCGCGGCGATGTGGCCCTGCTTGACCGGCGCCTCCAACTCGTCGGTGGCGTGCGGGTCGAGCAGACCGACATCGAGGCGGCCGGCCCCCTCACTGACCTCACGCGGAACGTCCAGCGCGACGCCCAGGGCCGCCCCCTGCGCAACGCGGCGGGTGCGGTGCTCCCGGTGACCAGCGTGCCCCTCGAGATTTCGCGGCTTACCTACCTCGCGCGGGAAGCGCGCACGGAAAAGCAATACCTGCGCCTGTTCCCCTCGCTCAACGCCAGCTACCAGCTGCGCGAGAACCTGATCCTCCGGGCCGCGGTCTCCACAAGCATCGGTCCGCCCAACCTCAACCAGTATGCCGGCGGCCTCACCCTCCCCAATACCGACAGCCCGCCCGCCGCCAACAATCGCATCGTGGTCAATAACGTGGGCATCAAGCCGTGGACGGCCAACACAGTGAAGGTGCGCGCGGAGTATTATTTCGCAGGCGTGGGTCAGGTCTCGGTCGGCGCCTTCCGCCGCCACTTCACGAACTTCTTCACCGCCACCATCCTCCCCGCCACCCCCGACTTCCTCGCCCTCTACGGCCTCGAGGCGGAGGAGTTCGGCCCCTACGAAGTCAGCACGCAGCGGAACCGTACGGATGTCGTCCGGATGGAGGGCCTCGACTTCAGCTATCGTCAGGCGCTGACCTTCCTGCCGGCGTGGGCGCGCGGCTTCCAGGTGTTCGCCAACGCCACCCTGCTGCGCTCCAACGCGGGCAAGGGCCAGCTCGGAGGCGAAGGATTTAACGAGATTCCGCGCATGGCCGCTTGGGGTGTCAGCTTCACCCGCCCGCGCTACAACCTCCGCGCAAACTGGACCTGGCGGGAGGACCAGATCGAGAGCTTGCTCACGGGCCAGGGCATCGAGCCCGGCACGTTCAATTACCGCCCCGGCTTCACGCAGCTCGACCTGCTCGGCGAAGTCACCCTCCGGCGCGGCATCTCCCTCTTCGCCAACCTGCGGAACGTTACCGACGTGATGGCCATCGGCCGCACCGCCGGACCCAGCACACCTGCCCACGCCATCCAGCGCTTCCAAGAACGCTACGGTTCCCTGTGGACGATCGGCGTGAAGGGGACGTTCTAAAGCGCGATCACCCTAGGGAACTTGCGGCACCTGAGGCGGGGGCGCCGGGCCCACGGGAATCGGAAGGCCGGCGGCGGCGTCCGGCGCCGGCAGTGAAGGCGGCTGACCCGCCGCTTGGCGCATCGCCTGCTCGCGCAGCGCACGCCGCCGGTTCACCTCCGCCGCCACTGCCTCTAGCCGGCGCTGCTCATCCGCCGGTGAAGGATTGACCATCACGGTCTGGGTAACCGCCGGGGTCACCGTGATCGCCGGACCCGCCGGGGCGACACTCGACGGCGGTGCCGTGGGGGCCGCCATGTCAGCCACAATCTTCGCCTTGCGCATAGTCAGGGTGAGCGTGCGACCTTGATGCTCCACCGAAACACTCTCCTCTCCCTCGTTATGTTGGCGGATCACCGCCTCAAACTCGGAACTGCGCTCGTTCAGGCGCACCCAGTCGCCGCGCTTCTTCGCGGGATCGAACAGCCGGAACTGCTTGCCCCGACCCACGTCCACGAACCCGCGGAATTCGAGCGCCGCCGCTTCCGGTCCGGCCTTCTCCACCGGCGCGTTCTCCGGGGGTAGAAACGGCGACCGAGAGGCAATCGGGGGCGCCGCACGCAGGGTCCCGGCGAGGCCAAGAGCCAGCCACAGGCACGGGAAAACAAGGGCGCACATACCGTCAGTGAGCAAAGTCGCGGGCCAACGGAGGGTCAAGGCCACGGGCCGGACGCGCTCCCGCCTCGCACTGCGGTTCAGGCCCCCAGCGGGCTGGGGTAATTCCCCGCCGCCACCAGCGCCGCAAGGGCGGACTGTACCCGAGGTTTGTCCTCTCGATAGGTGACACCAAACCACGTCGCGCTGGTCGGCAGCACCTGCACCACCGCCTCGCCGGCGGCGATCATCCCGGCGACCGCCGCAGGTAAGTAAAACTCTGCCTTCGGCTCCGCCGCCCGCTCCGCCAAAAACGCGTCGAGGCGGACACCCAGCCCCGCGAACAGCGCCGGAGTGAATCCCCAGCAGTTGAGCGAGACCGGCGCCGCACCGTCAAAGGCGCGTCCTGGCCCCACTTGGTCCGGCGTGATCCCATGCTGCTCCACGATCGTCCGCAAAGCGCCGCCGGGCCCGACCTGCGTCAGACCCCGCGACACCGCCCCGTGTTCCGAGAGCGTGTTGGCCAGCGGGTAGCCGACCATCGCGAATTGACCGCCGCGGGCCTCCCGCAGGAACGCGGCCAGCCGGCGATAGGCGTCCGCCCCGTAGAAGTCATCCGCGTTGATCACCGCGAAGTTACCCGCCACCGCGTCCCGCGCACACCAGACCGCGTGACCGGTGCCCCAGGGCTTCTCGCGGCCCGGTGGCACGGTCCGGCCGGCCGGTAATACGTCGACCCCCTGAAACACATAGTCCACGGAGACGCGGCCGGCGTAGCGGGCGCCGACCCGCGCGCGGAACTCGGCCTCGAAATCGCGCCGGATCACGAACACCACCCTGCCGAACCCAGCCCGCAGCGCATCGTGGACGGCGTAATCCAGCATCGT
>SYDD01000335.1 GCA_005786775.1 Opitutaceae bacterium | reverse complement strand
GCCTCACCCCGGGCCGCCCGCTGGGCGATCGCCAGCTCTTCGGCGCCGCGCCGCTCGACGTGCCCGACGAGGAGACGGGCGACCACCGCGTGGTGGACTGGGCGCGCGGGATTTTGGCGCGGCCGCCGGAGCAGCCGCTGTTCCTCGCGGTGGGTCTCTTCCGCCCGCACATCCCGTGGGAGGTGCCCCGCCGCTGGTTCGACCTGCACCCGCTTGAGAGCATCGTGCTGCCGCGCCACCGCGAGGACGACCTTGCCGACGCGCACGACCACGGCCGCACCGCCTGGCACCGCTGGGTGGTGGAGAACCGCCAGTGGGCGCGCTTCGTCCAGGGTTACCTTGCGAGCGTGAGCTACCTCGACCACCAGGTCGGCCGGCTGCTCGATGCCCTCGACGCCACGCCCCGCGGCGAGCGCACGATCGTCGTGCTCTGGAGCGACCACGGCTTCCACCTCGGCGAGAAGGCCAACTGGGAGAAGTTCGCCCTCTGGGACCAGACCACGCGCGTCCCGCTGTTTATCCGCGCCCCGGGCGTGGGTGGCGAGGGGACGCGCACGCGCGCGCCGGTGACGCTCACCGACCTCTATCCGACCCTGTGCGAGCTGGCGGGCCTGCCCGTGCCGGCGCAATGCGACGGCCGCTCGCTGGTCCCGCAGCTGCGCGACCCGGCGGCCCCGCGGGCGCGGCCGGCGCTGACCGCGCACGTCTTCCGCGGCGAACCGGGGCCTTCGCAGGCGGTGGCCGACGAGCGTTACCGGCTGATCCGCTACGGCAACGGATTCGAGGAGTTCTACGACCTCCGGCTGGATCCCGACGAGTTCGAGAACCGCGCCCAAGATCCCGCGCTGGCGGGCGAACGCGCGCGCCTCGCGGCGTTTTTCGTCGCGCAGCCCGCCGTGAGCGTCGGCATCCCGGCGGGTTCCCCGCACTCGCTCCGACCAGCCGGCAAGGCGCGCAAGAAGGAGCGTTGAACGCCCGCCCTGGCCCCCGCGTCAGGGCAGCGGGCCGGCGAGAACCGTGATCATCCGGTCGGGATCGAGGTGGCGGCGGAGGGCGGCGTTCACCTCGGCGGCGGTGAGCGCCTCGACGCGGGCGGGATAGGCGTCGATCCACTCCGGGCCGTAGCCGCGCTGGAGGCAGGCGAGCAGCGCGCCCGCGAGGCCGTCGGTGGTGGCGAGGCCGAGTTGGAACGAGCCGGCGAGCGTCACCTTGAACGCGCCCAGCTCCTCCTCGGTCACCCCGGCGGAGAGGAAGCGGCGTAGCTCGCGCACGGTGGACGCCTGCCCGCGCGCGAGCAGCTCGGGGCCGAACGTGCCCTGCAGCGTCCACGCGCCGTCGACGTGCGTGTCGCCGCTGAGCGCGGCGCCGATCCCGTAGGTGAGGCCCTCCCGGTTGCGGATGATGTCGAGCAGCCGGGCCGAGAAGAAGCCGCTGCCGAGGACGGCCGTGCCGGTGGCGACGGCGAGGTGATCCGGGTCGCGGTGGCGGAGGCCCGACGGGGCGCCGATCAGGAGCGCGACGCTCGTCTTGTCCGGCAGCGGGAGGCGCGCGACGCGGGCGGTGGCGGGGGCGGCGGCGGGCGGCGGGGGCGTCCACGCGCGGCCGCCGGACCAGTCGCGGAAGCCCTCGGCTAGGGCGCGGTCGAGCGCCGCATCGTCGACGTCGCCGACGGCCACGAGGCGGGCCCCGGCGGGGCCGTACTGGGCGGCGTGGAAGGCGCGGACCTCCGCGAGGGTGGTCCGCTCGAGGTCGGCGAGGTAGTCCTCGGGGGCGGGTTCGTGGTTGGGGTGGCCGGGCGGGAAGGCGGCGCGGGCGAAGGCGAGGCGGGCGCGCACGCCGGGGTCCTCGAGCTCGCGGCGGAACTGGCCGGCGAGTTGGCGTTGCACCTTGGTGAAATCGGCCGGGTCGAAGCGCGGCGCGCGCAACTGCTCGGCGAGCAGGCCGAGCACCAGGGGCAGGTTGGCCCGGAGGCACTTCGCGGAGACATCGACCGTGTGCGTGCCGGCCCGGAAGGACACCGTGGCCCCGGCCTGTTCGAGCAGGGCGGCGACGGCGAACTTGTCCTTGGTGGCGGTGCCCTGGTCGAGCAGTGCGGCGGTGAGGTCGGCGAGGGCGTGGCGACCGGCGGGTTGGCCCACGGCACCGCCGGGGAAGGCGGCGCGCAGCGTGACCACGTCCCGGATCGCGGTCGGGACCGTCACCACGTCGATCCCGGCCACCGCGCGCCGGCGCACGCGCGGCGCGACCGCGGTGGCCTGCCCCGCGACTGCGGTGGCCTGCCCCGCGTCTGCGGTGGCGGTCCGGGCCTCGCCGGGGCGCCGGTAATTGCGGGCGCCTTGTCCCCCCGTCGTGGGTCCCGCGGGCGCGGGATCCATCGCCGCGGGAGGCACGAACCAGCCCGTGGTGCTCTGGTCCTCGACCAGAGTGCGCGCGGCGACGCGTTGGACGTCGGCGGCGGTGACCGCCTCGAGGGCGGCGGGGAACGTGGCGTAGAGGGTCCAGTCGCCGGCGGCGATGGCCTCGTTAAGTTGCCCGGCGATGGCGAAGGCGCCGTCGCGGCCGTACGCGGTGGCGGCGCGGAGCTTGGCGCGGGCGCGGGCGACCTCCTCGGCGGCGACGCCGTCGCGGGCGACGCGGGCCGCCTCGGCGCGGAGGGCCTGCTCGACCTTATCGTGGGTCACGCCAGGGGCGAGCAGCGCGGTGGTGCTGAAAAGGTGCGGATCGTGGAAGAACCCGACGCCGGCGGTGGCGTTGATCGCGAGATTAGCGTCGACGAGCGCGCGGTAGAAGCGGCTCGTCTTGCCGGAGCCGAGAATCTCGGCGAGCACTTGGAGGGCGGGCTGGTCGGCGTGGCGGCCGGCGGGGGCCTTGTAGGCGATCTGGACGACGCCCACCTCGCCGGGGCGGCGGACGACGACGCGGCGTGGACCGGTCTGCGCGGGTTCCTCGGTGTAGACCTGCGGGATCGGGTGGGGCGCGCGGGGGATGGGGCCGAAGACTTCCGCCAGCAGGGTGAGCGTCGCGGCGGAGTCGAAGTCGCCGATCACCGAGACCGTGGCGTTGTCCGGCCAGTAGAACGTGTCGTAGAACTCGCGGAGCTTCGCGATCGAGACCTTCTCGATGTCGGAGCGCCAGCCGATCGTTGGGTGATGGTAGGGGTGCGCGAGAAAGGCAGCGGCGGTGACCTCCTTGTCGAGCGTGGCGGCGGGGTCGTTCTCGTCGCGCTCGTACTCGTTGCGGACGACCGTCATCTCGAGCTGCCGGTCCTCCTCGCGGAGGAGCAGATGGCGCATCCGGTCGGCCTCGAGGCGGGCGACGAGCGCGAGGTGGCGGCTGGGGATGTTCTCGTAGTAGTTGGTGCGGTCGAGCCAGGTGGTGGCGTTGTTGATGCCGCCGATGCGGTCGAGGAGCGTGTCGAACGCTTGGCCGTTGCCCGCATGGTAATTGCGGCTGCCCTTAAACATCAGGTGTTCGAGCAGGTGGGTGGCGCCCGTGGTGCCGGTGACCTCATGCCGCGAGCCGACGCGGTAGGTCACCATGAACGTGAGTACGGGTGCGGAGCGGTCCTCGAGCAGGAGGATCGTGAGGCCGTTGGCCGCGAGAGTGTGCTCGGCGATGCCGGCGACGGTGCGGACG
The DNA here is from genome assembly GCA_005786775.1 of Opitutaceae bacterium. GTDB lineage: Bacteria > Verrucomicrobiota > Verrucomicrobiia > Opitutales > Opitutaceae > ER46. The sequence goes on along the minus strand of SYDD01000335.1, from coordinate 6,623 downwards.
TGCCGGACGCCCGCGGGGGCGGGGGTGGCGGCGGCAAGGGTGGCGGGCAGGAGGAGTAGCGGGAGAAGGAAGCGCATGCGGGGCGGGGGACCGGTCTTTATCCGTGGCCGGTGGGTGGCGCGACGGCGAACCTTTCTCGATCGGAACGCGGCCGGGCCTTGCGCCGGGCGGCGCCCCGGGATTTGGTGCGTCGGCCCCGATCCCCGCCGTGACCCAACTCGCCGCCCCCTTCCTGCGCGCCCTGCTGGCGCTGGTCGTGCTCGCCGCGCTGTTCTTCGTGGTCGAGCGCGTGCTGGCCCGGCGCCGCGGTCGAGTACAACCGTTCTTCCGGCGCGGGTGGGGCACCGACGCGGCCTACCTCTTGCTCACCGCGGTGATCACCAAGCCCCTCGTGCGCGGCGTGCTGGTGGTGGTCGCGGCCTTGCTGGTGACGGCGGGCGTGGTGCCGGCGGCGGCGCTGCGGACGGGGGCCTTCACCGGTTTCGGGCCCCTCAGCCAGCAGCCGCTCTGGCTGCAGGCGATCGAGATAATGGTGCTGGTCGACTTCATCGGGTACTGGACGCACCGGATGTTCCACCGCGGGCGCTGGTGGCCGTTCCACGCCGTGCACCACTCGTCGGAGGATCTCGATTGGCTCGGCAGCGTACGGGTGCACCCCGTGAACGAGTTGGTGAACCGGATCGCGCACGTGCTCCCCATCCTCCTGCTCGGCTTCAATCCGGCGCTCACCCTCGCCGCGGCGCCGGTGCTGACGCTCTACGCGATTTTCCTCCACGCGAACGTGAACTGGGATTTCGGGCCCCTGCGGCTGGTGCTTGCATCACCTGCTTTCCACCGCTGGCACCACTCGCGGGACCACGAGGCGTGGGACAAAAACTTTGCCGGGCTGCTGCCTTTCTGGGACTGGCTCTTCGGTACCCTCTACTTGCCGCGCGACCGGGCGCCGGCGAACTTTGGCATTCGTGAGCCGATGCCACCCGGGTTGCTCGGTCAGCTGCGGCAACCCTTCACCCGCCGCGCGCGCGGCGGGAACAAGGTTGATCCTTGAGGTCCCGGTTAGCGGAACTGGCGGGTGGCCTGCCAGGTCTCGCGGTCTGCGAAGGTGGCGGCGGGCAGGTCGGCGCGGTGGTCCTTCCCGGCGAGCAGCACGGTACGGCGGCGCGCGGTGGCCGGCTCGAGGGCGGTGCGGAAGAACGCAAGGGTCTGCTCGCGCGTGAGCCGGTCGAGCGCGGCGAGGGAGGCCTGCTGGCGGTCCCATTCGCCGTCGAAGGTGAAGGCCCGAGTGAAGAAGAGCTCGGACTTCTCGCGGATGCTCTTCGCCTTCTCCTCAAACCCGGAGCGGGCGCCGGCGACCAGCGTCTTCCACTGCTCATCCGTCAACTTGGAAAATGCCTCCGGGAAGCCCGCGATCACCGCCTCGGCCCGGCGCTGCAGCTCGGCCGGGGCGTGGGTGCTCGACTGGATCACGAATGCGAAGTAGCGGTGGCGCAGCGAACTGCCGGCCCCGCCGCCTACGATGTAGCCCAGCTGCTGCTTGGTGCGCAGCTCGCTGAAGAACGGGTCCGCAAAGAAGTTGCCCAGCACCGCCGCGGCTGCCCGCACCTCAGGGGTGTCGTCCGGCAGGAGGTAGTCGCGCACGAAGGCGGAGTTGACGCCCTCGACGGGGCCGGAATCCACCACGTTCTCGCCCGCCTGGAGCTGCAGGTGGCGGCGGCGGAGGAGGTCGCCGGCGGGCGCGGGGGTGGCGCCGATCGCCCGCGCGAGGCCGCGCACCGCGGTGATTGCGGCCTCGGGGGCGAGATGGCCGTGGATCACCGCCTCGATGGCTCCCCGGGCGAAGAACTCCCGCCCGAACGCCTGTACGTCCGCCCAAGTGGCGGCCTCGGTGGCCGCGAGGGTTTCCGGCGGGAGGAAGAGGTGCTCGCGCATCAGCGCGTCCCGCCGGTTGCGGGCCATGAGGTAGGCTTCCGTCTGCACGTAGCTGCGGAGCCCGCGCAGGTTCGCCTCCTTGAGCGCCTCGAAGCGCGCGGGCGTAACGCTGAAGTCTCGCAGCCGCGCGGCGACGTGGGCGGCGTAGCGCAGTCCGGAGTCGCCGTAGCCGGCGACGGATACCTTCCAGCCCTCGAGGGAAGCTTCGAGGCCGAGGTCGACGCCCGCGAGGGCCGCGTCGGCGCTGGCGGGCTCGAGGTGATCACGCAAGCACGCGTCGAACAGCCGCAGTAGCGCGGTCGCCCGCGGCGTGGCGAGGCCGGCGACGGGCACGAAGCGCAGGCTAAGCGCGACCTGCGGGCGCTGGAACTCGGCGTCGGGCGCCCAAAAGAGGCGCAGGCCGGGCTCGTCGACGAGCGCGACGGGCCGCTCGGGCAGCACGTTGGTAGCGCCGGGCAAAAAGGCGTTCGCGCCCGGCAGGCGGAAGGCGTCCTTGCCGCCCGCCGCGAGCAGGGCCTGGTAGCCCGCGCCCGCGTCCTCGGTGTACGAGTACTTCACCTGGTAGATGCGCTCGGCGCGGTCGGTCGGCACGCCCTTCGCCATCACGGCGACGAGCAGGTTGTCGGGCGTGAGCGCGTTGAGCAGCCGGCGGTAGGCGGCCTCGTCGGGCGGGCCCCAGACATCGCCCGCGCGCTCGGCGACCTCGAGCGGGTAGAAGCCGGCCTGATTGGCGAGCTTGGTGGCGAGGGCGGCGCCCTCGCCGCGGTCGCGGAAGCTCTCGTCGAGCTGGGCGATGCGCGCGCGGTCGCGGTAGAAATCCGCCGGGAACGGCGCGGCGCGTAGATGCTGCAGGTAGGCCAGGATGCGGACCGTCACCTGTTCGCGGGCCGCGAGGCCGGCGGGCGTGAGGTCGGCACCGATCATCAGCGAGCCGTAGTCGGCGGTGCGCTCCCAGACGAACGCGTTGAGGCCGTTGATCAGGCCGTCGCGCTTGAGCGCCTCGACGAGGCCCCCGGGGCCCGGGTAGCCGATCAGCTGCGTGAGGAGCTCGTCGGGCTTGCTCAGGAAATCCGGGCGCGTCGCGGGCACGACGAACTCGAGCTGCAGGCTGCGGACCTCCTTCACCGGCTCGACCTGCACCACGCGGAGGGCGGCCTTCCGGGGCAGGAAGGCGGGCTCGCGGCGGGGCGGCGTGACGGGCCGGCGCGGGATTTCGGTGAAGAGCGTGCGGGCGTGGCGCTCGAGCTCGTCGAGGGCGGCCTTGCCGCAGATGGCGAGGGCCATCCGGTCGGCAGAGTAGGTGGCTTCGTAGAAGGCGCGGACCTCGGCGGGGGTGGCGCCGGCCAGCGTGTCCTTGTTGCCGGTGGAGAACTTGCTCTCGCCGCTACCGGGGGCGTAGACCTCGCGGAGGACCGAGAAGAGGCGGCGGCTGTCGTTCTGCACGTGGCGCATCGCCTCGTTGTGCACGGCGTTGATCTCGCGGCCGGTGAACTCGGCGGTGAACAGCGGGGCGATGAAGAATTGGGCGAAGCGGTCGAGACCCTCGGCGAGCGCCTCGTGGCGGACCTCGAACTGGTAGTTGGTGTGGTCGCTGGCGGTGTAGGCGTTGCTGTAGCCGCCGTTCGACTGCATGAAGTTGCCGTAGGCGTTCGGCTCCGGGTATTTCGCGGTGCCGAGGAACAGCATATGCTCGAGGAAATGGGCCATCCCCTCGCGCGCGGCCGGGTCGTCGATCTGGCCCACGGGCATCATTAGCGCGGCCCCCGACTTGTTGAATTTCGGGTCCGAAACGAGCAGCACTTTCAGGCCGTTGGGCAGGACGAAGCGGCGGAACTGCGCCTGGTCCGAGGGGGCGCGCAGCCGCGCGGGCAGCTCGGGGAGGGGCGCCGGGGTGGCGCCGGGTAAGGGCAGGGCGGCCAGCAGGACTAGGACGGCGGGGAACAGGCGGCGGCGGACGTTCATCGTGGGGTTGACGGTACGGTGTCGGGCCCGCCTGCCAAGCCGGATGGCGAGTTTCCCGTGGCCAAGCGCGTTGGCCGGCCCGTAGCCTCGCGGGATGTCTCCCGGAAAGGCCGGCCAGCGTTGCCTCAGCGAGCGTGAACCCGAGCTCGGGCTCGGCGTGGTCGCGTCCGTCGACCCCGCCGCGCGCCGCGTCGCGGTCGAGTTCCCCGGCACGGGCGAGAAACGCCTCTACGCCCTCGGCACCGCCGTCCTCCGCCGCGTCCTCTTCCGCCCCGGCGAAACCGTCGCCGACCGGGCCGGCCGCCGGCTGGTCATCACCGCGGTGGAGGAAACCGACGGCCTCGCGACCTACGTCGGCGCGGAACGGCGCCTGCGGGAGGACGAGATCGCGGATGCGACGAGCGTGAGCCGTCCGCACGAGCGGCTGCTTGCGGGCGAGGCCGACGAGACGGGGACCTTCGACCTGCGGCGGCGGGCGCTCGAGGCGCGGGCGCGGTTCCGGCAGTCGGAGGTGCGGGGCTTCCTGGGCGGGCGCATCGACCTCATCCCTCACCAGTTCCACATCCTCGCTGAGGTGGCGGGGCGCCAGGCGCCGCGCGTGCTCTTGGCGGACGAGGTGGGCCTGGGCAAGACGATCGAGGCCTGCCTCATCCTGCAGCGGCTGCTGGCGACGGGCCGCGCGCGGCGCGTGCTAATCCTCGTGCCTGAGGCGCTCACCCACCAGTGGTTCGTGGAGCTGCTGCGGCGGTTTAACCTCTGGTTTAGCATCTTAGACGAGACGCGCTGCCAGGCGGCGGGGGCGAGCGACCCGGGGCGCAACCCCTTCCTCGGCGCGCAACTCGTGCTGTGCAGCGTCGGCTTCCTCGCGGGCCTGCCCGGGCGGCGGGCGGAGGCGGTGGCGGCAGGCTGGGACGTGGTGGTCGTCGACGAAGCGCACCACCTCGCGTGGACCCCGGAGTCGGCCAGCGCGGAGTACGCGCTGGTCGAGGAGCTGGCGACGGTGGCCCCGGGCCTGCTCCTACTCACGGCCACGCCCACGCAACTGGGTGTAGCGGGGCATTTCGCGCGCCTGCGCCTGCTGGACCCGCAGCGGTTCGCGGACCTCGCGCGCTTCGAGGCCGAGGCGGAGGGGTACACGCGCGTGGCCGACGTGGCGGGCAAGGTGATCGAGGGCCGCCCGCTGACCGCCGGGGACCGGGCCGCTCTGCGGAAGATCTTCGACCGCGATTCGGAAACCCTCGCCACCCACCTCGAACACCTGGCGGCGGGCCGGCCGGGGGCCCGAGAGGCGCTGCTACGCACCCTGCTCGACCAGCATGGCACCGGCCGCGTCGTGTTCCGCAACACCCGCGCGGCGATGACCGGTTTCCCGCGGCGCCGCTACTGCCCGGCCCCGCTCGAGGGTGCGCCCGTGGTGGTGCACGCGCGTCTGGCCCGCGAGCTGCGGGCGGAGGCGGCGGGGGAGGACGCGGACCTGCGCCCGAGTTTTCGCGACGACCCGCGCGTCGCCTGGCTGGCCGCCTTCCTCCGGCGGGAACGCGGCGCCAAGGCCCTCCTCATCTGCCGTACCCAGCGCAAGGTGCTCGCCCTCGCCGCCGCGCTGCAGGAGGTGATCAGCGCCAAGGTCGCCCTCTTCCACGAGGGCCTACCGCTGGTGCAGCGCGACCGCAACGCGGCGTGGTTCGCCGAGCCGGACGGCGCGCAGCTGCTGCTCAGCTCCGAGATCGGCAGCGAAGGCCGCAACTTCCAGTTCGCCCACCACCTGATTCTCCTCGACCTGCCGCTCAACCCGGCGCTCCTCGAGCAGCGCATCGGGCGCCTCGACCGCATCGGCCAGGGCGCAGACGTGCATATCCACGTCCCGTACCTCGCGGGCGGCGCCGGCGAGGTCCTCGCCACCTGGTACGACCAGGGCCTCGACGCCTTCGCCGCGCCGGTGCACGGCGGCCACGAGTACGAGGCGGCGTTCCGGGAGCGGCTCGTGGCGCTCGCCACCACGTACGCCCCGGCCGGTGAACCCGGCCCGCGGGAGCTCGCCGCGCTGGTCGCCGAGACGGCGGCCTTCCGCGCCACGCTGCGGGAGCGCCTCCAGCGCGGGCGGGACCGCCTGCTCGAGCTGAACTCTTTCGACCGCGCCGCCGCCGCCGTCGTCGTCGCCAAGGTGCAGGCCGCCGACGCCGACCCGTTTCCGCGGCGCTTCCTCGTCGAGCTGCTCGACCACTTCGGCGTCCGCATCCGCGAGCACGAGGAGGGCGACCTGTTCCTCGACCCCAGCCACGCGTACGTCGAGGGCTTCCCCTCGCTCCCAGCCGACGGCATGCTCGCGACCTTCGACCGCCGCCGCGCTCTCGCGCGCGAGGACATCCGCTTCCTGACTGCCGACCACCCCTTGGTGGGCGACGCGATCGACCTCCTCCTCGAGTCGCCCGCCGGCACCGCCGCCTGCGCGCGCCTGCCCGGCGAAGCGCCGGACCTCCTCCTGGAGGTGCTGTTCGTGCTGGAGACCGTCGCCGACGCGCGCTGGCACGTCGACGAGTTCCTTCCGCCCGCGCCCGTGCGCGTGGTGGTCGACCTCCGCGGCCGCGACCGCACCGCGGAACACCCCGCGGGGGCGATGGCGGCGGAGGCGGTGGACCGCGAGCTGCGGCCCCTGCTGGAGCGGCCCGGCTTCAACGGCGACCTGCTGCGCGCGATGCTGGAGGCGGCGGCGGCGCGCGCCGACGCGGCGGCGG
>SYDD01000334.1 GCA_005786775.1 Opitutaceae bacterium | reverse complement strand
CGGAAGGAATTGCCGCCATCGGCCCAGACGCTACGCTTCTCGCGATGCTCAAGCTTGGGATCACGGGGGGAATTGGTTGCGGCAAGTCCGCCGCGGCCCGGTGGGTAGAGGCCCACGGCTTCCGCCGCCTCGATTCCGATCAGATCGTGCGGGAAGGCCTGCTGACGGATCCCGGGGTCATCGGTGCGCTTCGCGATCACTTCGGGGCGGAGATTCTCACGCCGGACGGAGGTGTCGATCGGACTGCCCTAGCAGCCCGGGTCTTCCCGGTCCCGGCCGAGCGCGAATGGCTGGAGGCGCTGCTGCATCCACGGGTCACGGCGGCGTGGGCGGAGGCGTTTGCGGGGGGTGGCGCGGGCACCCGTTGGGTGGTGGAGGTGCCGCTGCTGTTCGAGAAGGGGCTGGAGAAATGGTTTGATTTCACGGTGTGCGTCGCGCTTTCTCCGCGCGTTCAGCTGATGCGCGTTGTCGAGCGGGGTTTGACCCCCGAGATGGCGGCGCAACGGATCCGGGCGCAGTGGCCCCAGGAACGGAAGATAGGGCTGGCCGACTTTGTTTTGTGGAATGACGGTGCGCCGGAATTCCTCGAGACTCAGGTTGGCCGGCTCGTCCGGAGCCTGCCCCCGGCTTGAAACTTACCGCTCCCCCCTACGTCTGACGCTTCGCGGTCCGACGGCCTCCCTTTCTCCCACATGTTCCCGCCTTCCGCTGATGACGCCTCGCCGTCCTCCGCCCGCGCCGCTGCCGGCGAGGGCAAGAAAAAGTCCCGTTTGACGCGTTCGCGTGGTCGGGCCGGGGCGGCGCCGGCCGCGGAAACGCCCGCCAAGCCCGCGGGCCGCGGACGGACGCGCCGGGGCCCGCGCGCGGGGGCGGCTGAGGAGGGCTCCACGGCCGCGACACCGGGGGCCGCGGAGACATCTCGGCCCGTCCAGGCCTCCGTCTCGTTTCAGAAGACGCCGGCGCCCGCCGCGCCGCAACCAAACGAACACCCCGAGCGGTCAGAGCCGCCCTTGCGCTCCGAGGGAGCCGAGCAGGCAGGGGGAGCGGAGCGGATGGAAGGTCATGCCAAGCCCGGTTCCGAGGTCGCGTCGGAACGTGGGACGGGTGACGGGGGTCCCGCCGAGGGTGGGCAGCAGGGTGGAGGAGGCTTTGCGAGCGGCGGCGAGCAAGGAGGTAATTTTGATCGCGGCGACCGGGGCTTTTGGAAGCACGGCAAGCGCAAGCGCGGGCGCCACGGCGGACCGTGGCAGCCGGGTGGCGGGCACGGCGGGGGGCACGGCCACGGTGGTGGGCGGGAGCAGTTTCCGCCGCAGATGCCACCGCCAAGCGCGCCGCAGTCTTTTGGCGACCTGCCCAATCCGGCGCGCTTCGCGGACGTGGCGGCCTTGGATGCCGAGGCGGCGCAATTGGACGCGTCTGGTGGGGAGCCGGTGGCGTTGGCGGAGTTGTACGCGCTGAGCGCGCACGAGCTGGCCCAGCGTCTGCGCCAGGCGGGGGTCGTTGTCGAGGGCTCTCCGGGGCGGCGACAGCTGTTGGCGGAGTTCTTTCGCCACGCGGCTTCCGCGGGCCGGAGCCTGCGGGACGTGGGACACCTGGACCAGAACGACCGGGGCTGGTTTATCGTGCACGGGCACGTCAATTACCGGCTATTTCCGGAGAATACCTACCTGCCCGAGTCGCTGGTGCGACGGTGGGGCCTGAAGCGGGGCCATCGGGTCGAAGTGAGCGCGCAGGCGCCGAGGGAGGGCGAACGGTGCCCGTCCGCGATCCGGGTAGACCGGGTGATGGGGATGGCGCCCGCGGACGTCGCGGCGATCACGCCGTTCGAGGAATTGGTGCCCTATTATCCCCTCAAGCGCATTTTGCTGGAGGATCCGGAGGTAGTAAAAGACGTGTCGATGCGGGCGGTGGACATCCTGACGCCGATTGGCTTTGGCCAGCGCGGCTTGATCGTGGCGCCGCCGCGGACGGGCAAGACCATCTTGCTGCAGAACATCGCCAACTCGATCTCGGCCAACAGCCCGGACGTGAAGCTCATTTTGCTGTTGATCGACGAGCGGCCCGAGGAGGTCACAGATTTCCGCCGGCACACGCGCGGGGAGGTGGTATCGTCGACTTTTGACGAGACCCCAGAGAGCCACGTGCATTGCGCGGAAATGGTGATCGAGATCTGCCGCCGGCGCGTCGAGTTGGGCGAACACGTCGTGATCCTGCTGGATTCGATCACGCGGTTGGCGCGGGCTTACAACGCCCTGACGGGCAGCGGGGGCAAGACGATGTCCGGTGGGCTCGAGTCGAACGCCCTGCAGAAGCCGAAGCGGTTCTTCGGTTCGGCGCGCAACATCGAGGGCGGCGGGAGCCTGACGATCATTGCGAGCGCGCTGATCGACACCGGGTCGCGGATGGATGAGATCATCTTCGAGGAGTTTAAGGGCACGGGTAATTCCGAATTGCACCTCGATCGCGGCCTCGTGGAGCGCCGGATCTTCCCGGCGATCAACATCGACCGCTCCGGCACCCGTAAAGAGGAGCTGATCTACCATCCGGAGGAGTTGCAGCGCATCTACGGGTTGCGCCGGGCGATGCAGGGTCTAGGGCCCATCGAGTCGATGGAGATGCTCATTACGCGGCTGCGGAAGACCAAATCCAACGCCGAGTTCCTGCTGAGCCTCGCGCCGAAGTAATTCTCCGTCGAGCGACTCTTTGTCCCCCATGCCTCCCTCCTCTCCGGGTTCCCCCGCTGCGGCTGCGGCCGATGATTTCATCGTCGATCTGGCGCTGGAGCGCGGGGCGTTGCAGCCAGCGCAGGTGGCGGCGGCGCGGGCGCTGCTGGCCGGTGTGGCGGCGGCTCCAGATGCCTTCGGTGCCCCGGCGCGCGTGCTGGAGGTTTTGCAGCGCCAAGGGGTGCTCACCTCGCGGCAGGTCGCCGAGTTGCTGGCGGCGGAGTTCGGCCTGCCGATGGCGCCGGATCTTGCGAACCTGCGCGTTACAGCGGAAGTGCTCGAGCTGGTGCCGCGCGCCGTGGCTTCCCGCCACCGGTTGTTGCCGCTGGCGAAGGAGAATAACCGGTTGCGGGTGGCGATCGCCGACCCGCTCGACACCGACGGCATCGATGCCCTTGGGTACCTAGTGAAGCTGCCGGTCGACTGCGTGGTAGCGACACCGGAGGACATCGTCGCCGCGATCGACCGGTTCTACGGCAAGGACGCGAGCTCGATCGACGACCTGCTGAACCAGCTGGCGGAGAACGAGGAAGACGCGGCCGTGGCGCCGGAGGGTGAAACGGCGCCCGCCGCCGATGCGACGGAGGCCGACGCCCCGATCATCAAGCTGGTGTACCAGCTGATCTTGGAGGCGATCCAGCGCCGCGCGTCGGATATCCACGTGGAGCCGCTGGAGAAGCGTTTCCGGGTTCGCTATCGCGTCGACGGCGTGCTGATCGAAGTGGAGAACCCGCCGAAGCGGCTCCAGATGTCGATCCTCTCGCGCCTGAAGATCATGGCGAATATCAGCATCGCCGAGAAGCGCATCCCGCAGGACGGACGCATCCAGATCGGGGTGGGGGGGAAGCAGCTCGACCTGCGGGTATCCTCGCTCCCGACCGTGCATGGCGAGAGTATTGTGATGCGTATCCTAGACAAGGAGGGCCTCACTCTCGGGCTGCCCGAGTTGGGGTTTTTCAGCGACGACGCCGCCACCTTTGAGCGGCTGATTGCGCTGCCCGACGGTATCCTATTGGTGACGGGCCCGACTGGTTCCGGCAAAACGACGACGCTCTACGGCTGCCTCCATTACATCAACAAGCCGGACCGGAAGATCATCACGGTGGAGGATCCGGTGGAGTACCAACTGAACGGGATCAACCAAGTCCCGGTGCGGCACGATGTAGGGATGACTTTCGCGGCGGCCTTGCGGGCGATGCTCCGGCAGGCGCCGAACGTGGTAATGGTGGGTGAGATCCGCGACCTCGAGACGGCGGAGATCGCGATCAATGCTTCCCTGACGGGGCACATGGTGTTTTCGACCCTGCACACGAACGATGCGCCGGGGGCGGTCACCCGCCTGATCGACATTGGGGTGAAACCGTTTCTTGTCTCGACCTCGCTGCGGGCGGTGATGGCCCAGCGCTTGGTCCGCAAGATCTGTCGGCACTGCAAGCGCGCGGTGACCCCGGACGCGCGGGAGCTGCGGGCGCTGAACATCAGTCCGGCACAGGCGGAGCACGCGACCTTTGCTCAGGGGGAGGGCTGCGGGCAGTGCAATGCCACCGGCTACCGCGGGCGGATGGGTATCTTTGAGATCCTAGTCGTCAACGACGAGCTGCAGAAAATGATTTACGCGAACGTCGGGACGCAGCGCCTACGCGAGCGGGCGCGGGCATTGGGAATGCGGACAATGCGCGAGGATGGCGCGCGCAAGGTGACCGGGGGGCTCACCACGATTGAAGAGGTCGTGTCCATCACCGTCGGCGACTCCACCTGAGCCTGATCCCGCCATGAAGTACGAGATCAACGATCTGCTGGAGCTGATGGTAGAGCAGGGCGCGTCCGACCTGCACCTCAGCGTCGGCCAGCCGCCGGTGCTCCGGGTCCACGGCGCGATGACGCCGATCGACGGCCCGGCGCTGACCCCGGCGGACACCGAGCGCCTGATGCAGGCAATCACCCCGGAGGCACAGGTGGGCTCGGTGCGGCGCGAGGGTGGCGCGGACTTTGGGGTGGCGTTCGGCGAGCATGCCCGCTTCCGCGTCTCCGCCTTCCGCGCCAAGGGCAATTGCGGCCTCGTCCTGCGGCAGATTCCCAACCGGCTGCTCTCGCTGCGCGAGGTCGGTTTGCCGGACAAGGTGCGGGAGCTACTCCACCGCACGAGGGGGCTGATTCTGGTGACCGGGCCAACGGGCTCGGGCAAGTCGACGACGCAGGCGGCGATGATCAATTACATCAACGAGCAGCGCGACGGCCACATCATCACCATCGAGGACCCGATTGAGTTTTATCATCCGCACAAGCGCTGCCTAGTGACCCAGCGGGAGGTACACACCGATGTGCCTGGCTTCGCGGAGGCGATTCGCCGCGGGCTGCGTCAGGATCCCGATGTGATTTTGGTCGGCGAGATGCGGGATCTCGAGACGATCGAGGCCGCGATCACCGCGGCCGAGACGGGCCACCTCGTGCTGGGCACCCTGCATACCAACAGCGCGGCGAAGACGATTGATCGCATTGTGGACGCGTTTCCCGCGCAGACGAAGGAGCTGATCCGGACCCAACTTTCCTCTTCGCTGGTGGCGGTGGTCTCCCAAGTGTTGTGCCGCAAGGTTGGCGGGGGCCGGGTGCCGGCCTTCGAGATCATGATCAACACCACGTCGATCGCCGCGTTGATCCGCGATAATAAGGCGTTCCGCATCCCGTCGGACATCCAAACTGGGGCGAGCCTGGGCATGATCACACTCGACAATCACCTGACCGCGCTGGTCCAACGGGGCGCGGTGCGGGCGGAGGACGCGATCGACCTGGCGCAGGATCCATTACTGATGCGCGAAAAGCTTTTACCCGGCGCCGGACGGCCCCGGACCCTTTGACCTCATGTTCGCCTCCCACAGCCCGGCGATCTACGATTTCCTCAAGGAGCATCGGCTCGTCCCGCTCGCGCAGCTGGATGAGCTGAATGAGGAGCATAAAGCCACCGGCAAGCCGCTGGCCGACGTGGTGGTGGACCTCGGTTTGCTGGAGAAGGACGACTTTTTGCGGCGTATCGCCGATCAGCTGGGCTACGATTTCGTGGCCGAGCTGCCGGCGCAGTTCCCCGGCGACGCGATTGCGGCGCTGACGGGCCGGCTTGCCCGCGACTACGGGGTGATGCCGCTGCGAGCGGACGAGCGCACGATCGACCTGCTGGTCGCGGATCCCTTCAACACGCAGGCGGTGAGCGACCTGTCCTTCGCGCTCGACCGGAGCGTGCGGCTACACTTCGCGGATCCGGACAAGGTGGAGGTGCAGATCCGGCAGCATTACGGCGAGGAAGAGGACACGATCGACGATGTGCTGCAGGAGATCAGCACGGGTAAGGTGGCGGCGGACGCGGGTGCGCGGGAGCTCTCGGAGCGAGACCTCGAGTCGATGGCGGAGCAGACGCCCATCATCAAGTTCGTCAACCTCGTCATCGGCCAGGCGATCCGGGATAAGGCGAGCGACATCCACTTCGAGCCCTTCGAGCACGAGTTTAAGATTCGCTACCGGATCGACGGCGCTCTGTACGAGATGGCGCCTCCGCCGCGGCAGCTGGCTTTGCCGATCGTTTCTCGCGTGAAGGTTCTGGCCAGCCTGAACATCGCCGAGCGGCGGCTGCCGCAGGACGGGCGTATCAAGATCAACATCGGCGGGCGCCAGGTTGACTTGCGTGTGTCCACCCTACCGACCCAGTTCGGGGAGAGCGTGGTGCTCCGCGTGCTAGACCAGTCGGCGGTCCGGCTCGATATCGGCCAGCTGGGGATGTCCCCGGAGGTGCTAGAGGGGATCCACGAGATCGTGCGGCGGCCGAACGGCATCTTCGTCGTCACTGGCCCCACCGGCTCCGGCAAGACCACGACCCTGTACAGCGCCCTGCGGCTGGTGAATACCGTCGATCTCAAGATTCTGACGGCCGAAGACCCCGTGGAGTACGAGATCGAGGGGATCATGCAGGTGCCCGTGAATGCCTTAGTCGGCCTGACCTTCGCCGCGGCGCTGCGCTCGTTCCTTCGGCAGGATCCGGATGTAATCATGTTGGGTGAGATCCGGGACCTAGAGACGGCTCAGATCTCCATCCAGGCTTCGCTGACGGGCCACCTGGTACTCTCGACGCTGCACACCAACGACGCGGCGGGTGCGGTGACGCGGCTCGTCGATATGGGGGTGGAATCGTTCCTCATCGCGGCGAGCCTCGAGGCGGTGCTCGCCCAGCGTCTCGTCCGTCGAATTTGCAAGCAGTGCCGCTCGACATATGTCCCGACCGCCGAGGTGCTCGGGCAGCTCGGGGTGGGGCGCGATATCGTGGGTGATCGGCCATTCTCCTTCGGTAAGGGTTGCCCTACTTGCAGCCAGTCCGGCTACAAGGGCCGGCTCGGCATCTACGAGTGGCTCCGGATGAGCGAGGCTTTGCGGGATATGGTGACGCGGAAGGCGCCCACGCTGGAGCTGAAGCAGAAGGCGATCGAACAGGGGATGCGGACGATCCGGGAGGACGGATTGCGTTCGATCCTCGACGGTCACACCACTTTCGAAGAGGTGGTCAAGTACACCTAAACCCTGTTCCGTCATGGCCAAGCTTTCCGTCCGTCCCCCCGTCGCCCCTGGTCTGGCCAACGTTCCGGCCAAGCCGCTGGCGCGGGGACCGAAGATCGCCCTGCCCGCCGCGGGTGTGGCCCTGCCCGCCCGCCGTCGCAGCCTCACTTTCGGACGCCCGGTCAACGAGAAGGGCCTGACGGTCTT
>SYDD01000333.1 GCA_005786775.1 Opitutaceae bacterium | reverse complement strand
GTCCGTGCGCGCCCGCTTGGTGGTCGAGGAACTCGTGCCGCCCAGCGTCCCGTTGCCGAAGAGGATCGAGTTGGGACCGCGGCCGAAGTCGAAGCGCTCAATGTCGAAGGTGTCGTTGTCGCCGTACTGGGGGAAGAAATTGCGCTGCTGGGTGCCGGCACGGACGCCCCGCGTCTGGTAGTAGGTCGAGAAGGTGAAGAACGTCGCGTCGCCGTTGTTCGGGATGCTGTCGGAGCCCGTCGACCATTCAGCCGCGGTCTGCAGGTCGGTGAGGTTCAGCGCATCGATAAACTCGCGCGTCATCACGGAGTAGGCCGCGGGCGTGTCGCGCAGGTCCGTCGCCAGCCGTCCGCCCGCCAGGGCGCTGGTCGCGGCGAAGCCCTGGTCGCGGTCGCTGCTGACCGTGAAGGGCGTGAGCTCGACCGGGTCAGTCGCCCGGCCCGCCGCCGGCGGGGGCACGCTCTGCGACCGCAGTGACGCGGCGCTGAGGCTCACGGCAAGCAGCAGGCGGACGGGGGCGGAACAGCGAGGGAAGCGGAACAGCGGGGTACGGGTCATGGGGGAGGGGCGGGAGCGGCGGCTTGAGCCCCGCACTTCTCCCTCAAGCTCGGGCCGGTGCAGCCGGTGGCAAGGTTGAATCAAATCCGGCCGGCGCCCGCGGGGATGCGGCCGTCTGGTGCGGGGCGCCCCGGCCCGCGCGGCCGACGGCGAGGCGGAAAGTGGCCGGCAGACCCCGTTCCGACGTCGGCGGATCAGTTGTTCACCCGCGGGGATTTCTTTTTCCCGGCCACCGGCTGTGGGTAGCGGCGGACCGCGACGTCGTTCGGTCGCGCCGGGCCCGGGTTGCTGCGGCCACGGGTGATGATCTCCTCGAACGAGGCCCGCATCGCGGCGACGCGCGCCGGCTGGGCGGCCGCGAGGTTTTGCGTTTCACCTGGATCCGCGGCGAGGTCGTATAGCTCGACCTCCGTGCCCGCCCCTGGATCGGCCGCCAGCACGAGCTTCCACGGGCCCTCGCGGAAGCCCGGCACGCCGGTGCTCGCGCAACTCACGGCCGTGGGGCGCACGGGCTCGGTGCCACCCCGGAGCAGCGGGAGAAGGCTGAAGCTGTCCTCGCCGGCATGCGCGGGCAGCGTGGTCCCGAGAATCTCGGCGAGGGTCGCGATCACGTCCGCCTGGTGCACCAGCTGATCACACACGGTCCCGGGCGGGACCACCCCGGGCCAGCGCACGAGGAACGGGACGCGATGCCCACCCTCGTAAACCGACGTCTTGTAGCCGCGCAGGGGGCCGCTTGGGAAATGGCCCTGGCGCTCCAGCTCGGGCACGCCGATGTAGGCGGCGCAGCCGTTGTCGGAGGTGAAGAGTACGAGCGTGTCGTCCGCGACGCCGCTTTGGTCAAGGGCCTCGAGGACGCGGCCGACGACGGCATCGGTCTCCATCACCAGGTCGGCATAGGCATTGAGGCCGCTCCGGCCCCGCCACTTGGCGTTGACGGCGAGCGGCGTGTGCGGGGAGGTCAGCGGCAGGTAGAGGAGGAACGGCTCGGGCCGCCGGGCGGCCAGCGAGATGAACTGCACCGCCCGGTCGCGCAGCGCGGGCAGGATCGGCTCAAGGCTCCAGTCGGGCAGCGCCGGGCCGGCCAAGCTGGCCTGGTGGTTGCCGAGCAGGTGGACGGGCAGGAGCTCCGCCGGGACGCCGACGGTGCGATCGTTCTCGATGAAGCAATAGGGCGGCCAGTTCGGCACGTCGGTGCCGAAGTACAGATCGAATCCGCGCGTGGTCGGCCCGCCCGGGATCGCGCGGGCGAAGACTTCCCGCCAGGCGGTGCGGTGCGCCTCGGTCGCGGCCGCGGCACCCTTGGGGATGGCGCGGAACAGCGGAGCCTGCGCGGCCGGGATTGGCCAGTCCCAGCCGAGGTGCCACTTGCCGATCGCGGCCGTGCGGTAGCCGTGTTGTCGGGCGAGCGAGGCGACGGTGAGCCGGTCGGGCGCGATCAGCGGCTCGCCGAACACACCGACGATCCCCGCCTGCAGCCGGGTGCGCCAAGGGTAGCGGCCGGTGAGGAGCGTGTAGCGCGACGGCGAGCAGACGCCCGAGGCGGAGTGTCCGTCGGTGAAGCGCAGGCCTTGGCCGGCGAGCCGGTCGAGGTTCGGCGTGGGGATCCTCCCGCGCTGCGGGTTGTAGCACTGCAAGTCCCCGTAGCCGAGATCGTCGGCCAGAATCAGGACGACGTTGGGCTTCCGGGCCCACGTGGCCGCGCCGGCAGGCGTGGCGGGCCAAGCGAGCAGGATCATGGCCACGGCGAACCCGGCCAGGCCGGTGAGGTGGCGGCGGCGGAGGCCGCCGGGGTGCGAAGCGTTCACAAGCTGCCTTTGACGCCGATGGTCCAGAGGGAGCCGAAGTCCTGGCGCTGCCGGAGCTGGGCGTAAGCGGGGGTGTTGGGGCCGGTGATTTCGACGTCGTCGACCGGCTGGTTCACGTTGCGCAGGTTCGCGAAGACCGCGAGGCGCCGCGTGATCGCGTACTCGGCGGAGACATCGATGTAGGAGCGTTTGGAGCCCCAGTTGTACGTGCCGGGCTCGAGGCCGCGGCCGTTGACGACCCCGCGGCGCTGGCGGCCGAGATAGTTCCAGTTCAGGCGGGCGTTGTACTGGGCCCGGGAGAGACTGATCCCCCAGTTGCCGCTCTTGGGGAAGTAGCCGGCGAAATTGGCGGCGCCGTCCCCGGTGGCGCGCTGGGCGCTGCCGTTCGCGTAGAACTGCACCCCGCGCGCCCAGTGGGGCAGGAAGGTGAGCGCTTGGCGGTAGTTCACGTTGTAGCCTTCCATCCGCACCCGGGTGGGGAGGTTGTACTGGGTCGCGACGTCATACGGGTCGTACACGGTTGGATCGAGGCCGTAGAGGCCGAGGAACCCCGGGGTGGCGTCGAGCACGGTGCTGCCGAAGAAGTTCTCGAAGTCCCGCCGGAACGCGCCGACGGACAACTGCCCCACGCGCTCGAAGTAGTATTCGAGGCTCACCTTCGTGCTCCGCGCCTGCCACGCCTTGATCCCGACGTTGTTGACCACAATCCGGTTGGTGTTGCTCGGTGGCGCCTCGACATCGGGCAGCGTGAGCCCGCCCGAGTACTGGTTGAAACTCGGCCGGCCCAGCGACTCGTACCAGGCGACCCGGGCGAGGAGATTCTCCCGCACTTGGTAGGTCGCATTCACGCTCGGCAGCAGGCGAAGATACTCCTTCTCCGCCTGCTGGCCGCGGTCGATGAAGGTGAGCTGCGAAACGGCGAGCGCATCGCTGGCGATCGTCTGTGGGCGACCGTTGGGCCCGAGAATGACCCGCCCCGCCGCGTCGCGCCGGAAGTTGCGGGTGGGATCGGTGAGCGGCCCCTCGGCCTCGACGTTGGTCTGCTCGGCCCGGACGCCGCCGGTCAGGCGCAGGCGCGGACCGAACAGGCGGAGATCCCCGCGCAGGTAGACGGCGGAGATCAGTTCCTCGGAGTGTTTCGAGTTGCTGATCCTCGACCGGTACTCGGCGTTGGCATCCGCCGTGAAGCGCCCCGGATTCGAGCGGTAATGCTCCCACAGGCCCTCGTTGCTGACCCATTGGATCCGGGGAAAGCCATACGGGCCGGTCCGGGTCGAGAAGTCGCGATCCAGAAAGGGCGCCGCGCTGTCGTCGCCACCCACCGGGGTGGTGCTGGACCGCCCATCGGCGCCAACGTAGGTCAGGGAACGGTTATGCGTGCGGTAGTCGCTCATGCTCTGCCGCAGGTCGAAGCCGGCCTTCAGCGACAGCGGCCAGCGGCCACCGAAGTCGCGGCGGAGGTTGCCGAAGGCGGTCCGGTGCCGGCTGACGGACAAGCCGAGGCTGCTGCCCGCGGTGCTGAGCGAGTAATTGGAGAGTTGGTACGGATCCACGGGGCCACCAGTGGTGCCGTCCGTGACCGTGATGCGGCCGGGGCGGAGATAGAAGATTTCGTCGAAGGCCACCGTGACCCCGGTGCGCCGGACCAGCGTCGTCTGGAGGTACCCCTTGTCGATGTCCCGGAACTGATTGGTCGCCTGCGAGAGGCCGAAGCCGGCCTCGAGTTTCCAGATCCGCCCGTCGTGGCGGAAGGTGACACTCGGCATCACCGTGCGGCTGAGGCGATCGCGGGCGTTGGTGTTCTGGCGGACCTCGCCCGCCCCGGGAAAGCCGTGCGTGAAGGTGGGCGAAAAATCGCCGGGCAGCACGCGGTTCACCAGAAACGTCATGTTCCGCTGATTGTAATAAGAGTGGAACGTCCCGAACTGGAAAGAGAATGACAGGCGGGAGGCCGGGGTGAGCCGGTAGTCGAGGGTGAGACCAAGGGAGGTGCGGTCGCGGCCGGTCGTGCTGTCGCGGATGAGGTAGTCCGTGAGGTACGGACGGTCCGGGGTAGTGTCGGGCAGGGTGCCGCCGTTGGTGGCGGCGCCAGCGCCCCGCCAGGTGTTGGTCATGATCGGTTCCGAGGAATACTGGGAGGAGGCCCCGCCGGAGAGCGTGAAGCCGAAAGCCTTGTTCACGGGCACAATCCAGGTGAACTCGAACCCGGGCTGGACCTTCCGGGTGCGTTCGGCGCGCGGCCCCGGCGTCTTGTGGAAGTCGCGGGCATCGTCGCGCATGATGACGTACGTGCTGCCGGTGAAGACGGGCCGCGCGCGCTCGAACGCACTGCGCGGCACGAGGTTGATCGTCCCGGCCAAGGCGGAACCGGGGGACTCGGGCGTCGGCGAGAAGACTGCCTCGACGCGGGACATGTTGTTGATCGAGACCGAATTCAGCTCCACGTTGCGGCCGACGCCCGAGACCTCCGGCGTGGCGAGGCTGAAGCCGCCCACGCTCACTGGCACGTTTTCCGAGGAGACCCCGTCAATCGATACCTCGCGCGGATCGCCGCCCCGGTAACTCATCGTGATCCCGGGCAGCAGCTTCAGGAACTCGCCGATGTTGCCATCGGGCACGAGGCCGAACTCGTCCGCGGCGACCACGTTGACGATGTTGGCGGCGAAGCGCTGCTCGTTGATCGCGATGGCGGCCCCGTCCATCTCCCGCGAATCGGAGACAACAAAGGAGCCAAGCTGGACGACCCTGCCCGGGGCGCCGCGGGCCCCCGGGGCGGTGAGGGCAACATCCCTCTCGACGGCTGCGCCGGGGGTCAGGGCTAGGTTTACCTGCTGCGGATCAAAGCCGGTGTAGAAGAACTCGAGTGAAACGGTGCCGGCCGGCACGAGTTCTAGGCGATAGGTGCCGGTTTCGTCGGTGAAGGTCACGAGGGCGGTGCCCTGGACGGCGACCCGGGCGTTGGCGAGGTACATGCCGGTCGCGGAGTTGCTGACGCGCCCGCTGATTCGGGCGGGGGAGGAACTCTCGGCAGCGCCAGTTTCCGGCAGCAGCACGTCCGTCGTCGAGGCCAGCAGGACCACGAAAAGGAGCCGCGAGATCCGGTGGGGTGCAGGGGATGGGGGAGTCGATCTCATGGAGGTAATGGGGGGGCAGTGACGGCCAGCGAACTTGCCCTTGCGGGGGCAGGGTGGGGTGGGGTGCGGGGTGGACGGAGGCAAAACCAAGGAGCCCCCGGAGCCCCGCGGCTAAAAACGCCGTTTCGGTGGGGCGAAGATTTTGCGAGGGGAGCGGCGGAAAAAACTACCCGGAATTTAGGATGCCCGGGGCGGCCGCTTCAGAACGACACCGTGTTCGTGAGGATGAACTGGCGCGGATCCTGGTAGCGGTAGGTGATCGGCGCCAGCGTGCGCGGGTGCACGTTGTTCACGATCAGCTCTCGCTGATCGAGGAGGTTGTTGATGTTGAGCTGCACGGACCAGCGGAAGCGCCGGTCGGCCAGCGGCACGTTGTACGCCACCTGCACGTCGTAGACGTTCTGGTCCTTCGCGTCGACGGTCGTGACCTTGTCGATCGTGCGCCCGTTCCACTTGTCGGTGAAGTCGGAGCCGGGCGTGATCGTGTAATCGGTGCGGGCGCCGGCGACGCGGCCGAGGCGCAGGCGCGTGCCGCCGCCGACGGAGAGGCCCTTGAGCCGCCCCGCGCGGAAGTCGTAGCGCGTGCGGAGATTCAGATTGTGCAGCGGATCGCCGACGAACCGCTTGCCCTCGAAGACGTGCGGGTTGTCGAAGAAGAGCTGCTCCGCGTCGGCGATCGCCTCGTTGATGCTGTCCGTGTTGGCCGTGAAGTCGCCGGTGGTCGCGATGACCGCGGGGGTGTTCCAGTTGACGGAGCTGGGGGCGAGATCGACGCCGGGCGTGTTGGCGTTCTGGGTGATCGAGTAGTCGGCGTACTTCTTCCAGTAGGCCTTGTGGTGGTCGAGGTAGGCGCGGTACTCGGGCGCGATGTTGGTGCGCGTGGTCTTGTTCTTCGAGTAGTTCACCGACAGCGACCAGGCCTCGGTGACGCGGCCGACCAGCTCGAGCTCGAGCCCCTTGCTCTCGGAGTCCTGGGTGTAGCCCTGCACCTGGTTCATCACCTCGGCCTGGCGGCGGGCGAAGGCGGTCTCCTCGGCGTTGAGGCCGCCGGAATTGGCGAGCGCGTTCCAGATGTTGACGGGGTTGCCCTTGTTGAAGCCCGAGAAGCCGAACTCGCGCTGGGAGACCGTGTGGAACGTGGTCGCGGTGAGGAACAGCCGGTTGCGGAGGAGGGAGAGCTTCACGCCGTAGTCCGTGGTCTTGCCGGCGGGCGACGGCACGAGCTCGGCCTGGGTGGTCTGCCGTGGGTTCGCGGGGGTGATGTAGTTGGTGCCGGGGGTGCTGACGCTGTTGGACGTGTTGAAGAAGACTGAGGCCCAGCGGGTGACGTGGAGCACGCCGCCCAGCGTGCGCGTCTGGCCCGTGAAGATGTTGGGCGTGGCGGTGCGCGGGTCGGACGGGGTCCACACGCCGGTGTTGGGCGCGAGGGCCTCGCCGGCGGGATCACGGCGGGCGACGCCGACCCAGTTCTTCAGGCGGTCCTGGCGGTAGCCGAAGGTACCGACGAGGCGGTCCTGGAAGAGGAAGGCCTGCGCGACGCCCATCCAGGCGCCGGTCTCGCGGTCCGCGTAGCCGATGTTGCCCTGCGCGCGGTTGAACTCGCGCATATAGATGTTGGATACCGTGCCGGTCGCGGGGTCCTGGTAGCGGACGGGCCCGGAGAGGTCCTGCGGGCCGGGGAGGCGGAAGTTGGGGTCATTGAGGACC
>SYDD01000332.1 GCA_005786775.1 Opitutaceae bacterium | reverse complement strand
TTCCCCGGGCGAGTTGCCGGCGGAGCGCGCGGTTAGCCGCCCCGCGCCCGCGGGTACCCCGCCAAAGTAGAAGCTCCCGCGGCTGTCCGTGACCTCCGGGCGGCTGCTGCCGGCGAGCATCACCACGGCGCCCTCCACGAAATTTCCCGTGGCGTCGTTCACCACCGTGCCGCGGATCGCCCCGGTGGAACCAGTTTGGGCGGGCAGGCTCGTCGAAGCGTACAGGCCAAGCACGAGTAAGACGGTGAGCGTGGCGAACGAGAAGGACATCCGAGGATATTGCCACAGCAATGAGGCCGGACGGTTGCGCCAGCGTTACGTCGCGGTGAATTGCCCCGGCGGGAATCGGCCACGAAAACGAAAGAAGCCGCCGAGGAACGGCGGCTTCAGTTGGAGTGGAGCGGGAGGGGCAGTCCCTCCCTCCGTTCAGAAGCGGAACGAGATTCCGGTCGTGGCCCGCCAGGAGTAGGTGGTGTAGTCCTCCGGGTTGTCCGGCCGGCCGAGGCCTTGGTACGAGATCTGGGGCTCGTCGGTGAGGTTGTTCACGTTCAGGAAGAGCCGAGTACGGCGGTTGAGCTGGTAGCTGGACTCCCAGTTCAGGGACTCATAGGCGCCGAAGTAGTCGTCGAAGAGGTTGTTCGCGTCGAGGCCCTCGAGGAAGTCGGAGCGGTAGGTGTAGGACAGGCGGGCCCGAAAGCCTCCCCCCGAGTACTCCAGCGCCGCGTTGTAGATGCGATCGCTGAAGCCATAGGTGGGAAGCTTCTCCTCCAAGCGGCCCGGGTACTTGCCGTCGCTCTTCGTCAGGGTGGCCGACAGCGAGACGCCGAGGCCGTTTAGAGGGGCGGGGAGGAAGAGCAGGCGTTGGCGCGCGATGAGTTCGAGGCCGTAGTTGACTGCGCCGAGCGCGTTATCGGTCGTGGTGTAGAGGCGCGCGCCGTTCGGGTCCGGAATCGGGTAGCCGGCCGCGTCCGTGTTGGTGAAGCGCAGGGTCGAGTCGTAATAGAAGCCCTTCATTTTTTTGTAGAACACGCCGGCCGAGTAGAGGCCTCCCTTAGGGGTGTAGTACTCCAGCTGGACGTCGAGGTTGTGCGCGGTCGAGGGCGCGAGGTTCGGGTTGCCGCCGGAGATGTTGCCGGTGTTGGTGTCTAGGTTCAGTCCCTGCACCAAGGAATTCACGTCCGGTCGGCTGTAGCTGCGGTTGTAGCTCTCGCGCAGGATCAGGTTCTTCGCGAGCTCGTGGCGCAGGTGGACGCCGGGCAGCCACATCGTGTAGTCCCGCTTCGCCGTGACCGCGGTGGGGGCCCCGGGCGCGTTGCTGTTGTAGCGGTAGGTGAGGGACTCGAAGGTGTTGTGCTCCATCCGCACCCCGGTGATCAGCGTGGTCCGGCCGAAGCGCATCGTCCCCATCGCATAGGCGGCGGAGACGTCCTCCTGGGCGCGGTAATCGTTGACCACGTCGTTCTGCAGGGCGCTGTTCACCTGCAGCGCGAAGAGCTGCGGGCTGGAGCGCCGGAGTGCATCGAGCTTGTCGAGGTCCGGGTACTGGTAGATGGGGAGCGCCCCGAAGGTCTTGTAGTCGGTGCGGCGCAGGATGGAGGCGTAGGGGAAGCCGGCGGCGTTGCTCCCGGTCTGGTAGACGATCGAGGCCTGGTCCTGCTCCTTGACGTTCGAGCGGAACTTGCCGCCGAACTTGAAGGCGCCGGCGAGACCGTCGGAGGTGAATTTCCGCTCGAGGTCGAGGCGCAGGCTCGAGGCCTTCTCCGCGGCGTCCCGCGGGGAGTAGGTGAGGTCGCCGCGGTTGATGGAGGTGACGTCGTAGGGGTCCTTGCCGTTGAGGATGGTGTAAACGGGCTTCCAGCGGATGGTCTGGTCGTAGCCGAACTGGTAGCCTTGGTTGCGGATGACGTAGGCGAGGGACTTGTCGCGGTTGGAGTCGTTGTTGGAGCGGAACAGGTCGAGGCTGATCGTGGTGGCGCCGAGCTGGTGCTGGCCGCCGAGCGAGGCACCGTAGACGTCGTTTTCCGCGAAACTCAGGTCATTCTGGTACCGCAGTTCCGTCAGCACCGTCGGCAGGCTGCGCCCGGTGTTGTAGGTGGCCTCCGCGATGCTCTTGGTGCCGGTCGCGGAATTGAAGTTGTGGCTTGAGTTGACGTAGTAGCGAGCGCGGGGTTTCTCCGCGTCCGTCTCCTGATGCCGGTAGAACGGCCGGAAGTAGACCGTGGTGGCGGGACCCACGCGGTAATCGAGCGACAGGTTGGCGCTGAGCGCGGAGGTCGTCCGGTAGTTTGTCTGGGGCGCCGCGTTGGTGTGGAAGTAGAGCGGGGCGGTCAGGCGGAGCGCCGGCTCGAACTGCGGCTGCAGCACCGCGTAGTCCTTGTCCAGGTTGTCGTAATCTCGGGAAGTCTCGGACCAGGCGAGGTTCACGCCGACCCCGAGGTTTTTCTGCCCGCCGCCCACGCTGAGGAGGTCGAGGTAGTTGACAGACACGTTGCCGTTCCACTTGTCCCGCTTGTCATAGTAGAGGCCGCCGAGGTTGAGTTCGACCGCGCGCCCCTCGCGCTGGAAGGCGGAGCGGGAGATCACGTTGATGATGCCGCCGAGGGCGTCGCCGTCGCGATCGGGCGTGGCCGCCTTGATGACCTCGATGTTGGCGACCGCGTCAGCGTTGAGCTGGCCGACGGAGAAGGCGCGGGAGTTCGCCGAGGAGGGCATCCGGTTGCCGTCGACCTGGACGGAATTGTACTTCGCCTCGAGGCCGCGGATGTTGACGCCGGAGGGCTCGCCGTCCTCGCCCTCGTTGACGCTGAGGCCGGGCAGCTGCTGCAGCGTGAAGCCGAGGTTGCCACCGAGGTTTGTGCTGAAGGTCTCCTCGGAGACGATGTTCACCAGCCCGCTGGCGGTCTTCTGCTGGTTGATGGCGAGGGCTTGGCCGCGCACGGATTCCGCGACGGTGAAGGCCTCCATCTGCAGAGTGCGGCTCTCCAAGCGCAGCTCAACCTCCACCGTGCTCCCAGCGGTGAGGGCGACGTTGCGCCGGAGCGGGTCGAGGCCGACGTACTCGACTTCGAGCGTGCGGTTACCGGCGGGCAGCCCGGCGAGGCGGAAACGGCCGTTGGCGTCGGTGTAGGCTACGGCGGAGGTGCCTTCCACGCGGATCACCGCCCCCTGGAGGGAGTAGCCGGTGCGGGAGTCGGCGACGCGGCCGGCGACGGCGGCGGTGTCCTGGGCCGAGGCGAGGGCGGGCAGCAGCAGCGCGGCGAAGAGTCCCAGCGCGCGGGCGAGGCCGCAGCGGGAACCGCGGGGGGAGGGATGGTTTTGCATAGGCTGGGGAGATTGCCCGGGCCGGATGGCGATCCCGCGTCGCGCAGGTTACGGTCGTGCAAAGTCTCGGTGCAGTGATCGCTAAGCTCACGGAACTAACTTGTCCGCCACACGCGAACCCCTGTGTGGCGGTACGGTCACGCGGGCGTGAAGATGTGGTGGCGACGCCGGAATCTCTTTGCGCGCGGCGCCGGGACCGTTGAGCTCCGGCTCGTCAGTGGTTTGTTCCAGGGTCAGGTGTCATAATGCCGGCCGCTCCAGGGGTGGGGCGGCCGGTCCTGGAGCGGTCTCGGTTACGGATGCGTCACGCTCCGCTTAAGACTAGGTCACGGCGGCGGTTGGGGTTTGCGGGCGCTGGGCTACTCGCGAAAAAGACTCCCCGATGCTCTCGCTGCTCTTCCGCGTCCCACGCCCGCTTACCGCGGGTTTCTACCTGCTCCTCTCCGCGGCCACGCTCCCCGCGGCCACGCCCGCCCCGGCCCGCGGCGAGGCCGATCCGGTCCAGCTCCAGCGCGTCTTTGTGACGGGCTCCAACATCCAACGGGTGGATTCCGAGCGCTCCGTCCCGGTGAGCGTGATCGATCAGGCCGCGATGGAGGTGCGTGGCGCACTGCTTCCCGTCGATCTGCTCACCTCGCTCCCCTCGGTGGTGAACCTGCCGGAGAACGAGACCCGGTTGGGCTCCTCTGGGGCGCGCGGGGACAATGCCAACCTGAACCTACGCAACCTCGGCGCCACGGCGACGCTGATTCTGGTGAACGGGCGCCGGATGGCGATCAACCCGATGACCGCGGGGCTCTCGCAGGCGGTGAACGTCAATCAGCTCCCGACCCGGGGGGTAGAGCGCATCGAGGTGCTGCGCGACGGTGCCTCCGCGATCTACGGCTCGGATGCCGTCGGCGGGGTCATCAACTACGTGCTACGCCGCGACTATCAGGGCGCCGAGACGACCCTGCGCTTCGGCCTACCCGAGGCCGGGGGCGGGGAAAGCGTGCAGGCCACGCTCACTTTTGGGACGCCTTTCGCCGGCGTGCGCGGGCGCCTCTTCGCGACCGTCGAGAGCCTTTACCGGGACGCGATCTTCCTCACCGAGCGGGAATTCAGCCGCACGGCGAATAGTTCCGCGCGCGCCGAGCGTCCGTTCAACTTGCCCGGCGGACCCTTTGATGCCCGTTCCGCCCGCGGCTACTGGCCGACCTTCCGGGTGGGCACCGCCACCGCGGCTAACTACTTCCGGCCGGTCAATGCCACCCCGGTGCTCACGACGGTAGCGCCGAACCGCGCGTCCGACCCCGACTTTTTTCTCGATCTCAACCAGTTCGGGATGGCCGCTCCCCGGGTCCGGCGCGGCAACACCTTCCTCTCGGCCGAACTCGACGTCGTGCCCGGGATCACGGCCTTCGCTGACTTCTCGTACTACAAATCCCGCTCGACGATGCGCCGGCAGCCGCTTGCGCTCAACGCCCCGACCTCGGACCAGTTGGCGGTGATGGCGATCGACAATCCCTACAATCCCTACGGGTCGCGCTTCTACCATCCGACGGGCGCGGCGAACGCCGATGGCTCTCCCCGTCTCACGGGCGCGCCGCGCACGGTCAGCTTCACCGCGATGACCCTCGCCGGCCTCGCCGCCGAGACCGTAAACACCCGCGCGGATGTTGTGCGCGTCGCCGCCGGCCTGCGCGGGCGGTTGGGAGGCGGCTGGACCTGGGAGGGTTCGGGCTTCTTCAACGAGGTCGCTGGGGTGGACGAGGCGAACCCCGATGTACGCGAGAGCCGCCTGCAGGCTGCGCTGCAGCGCACCGATGCTTCGGCCTACAATCCCTTCGGCTACACCTTCCGCGTCCAAGGCAATGCGGTGGTCGCCGACCGGCCGTACGTCAATCCGGCGTCCGTGGTGGACTCGTTCTCCGCGGTCTACGCGCGCGAGGCCTGGAGCTCGATCACCAGCGGTGACCTGCGCGCGACCGGCCGCCTGTTCCGCCTTCGGGGCGCGGACGTGATGGCCGCCTTCGGGGCCGAGTTCCGCGCCGAGGACCTGAAGGACCTGCGCCCGCCGTTCAGCGGCGAGAATCCCGAGGGCTCGGGCCTCGATCCCACCAACAACGACTTCCTGCTCCACCCCCCGCGGCCCGACGTGCGCGGCGACCGCCGGATCAGTAGCTTCTTCGGCGAGGTCGTGGTCCCGCTGGTCGATCGCGCGCGGCCCCTGCCCCTTGTCCAGTCACTGGAGCTCACCGCCTCCGCGCGGCACGAACGCTACAGCGACTTCGGCCGGACGACCAAGCCGAAGGTGGGGCTCAACTGGCGTCCGCTCCCGGCGGTGATGCTCCGCGCCTCGTACAACGAGGGCTTTATGGCGCCCAGCTTGGCAGCTCTGTTCACCAGTCCGCGGTGGTCCATCTCGGCGGGCGCTGGCGACGTCGACACGTACCGCAACCCGCTCCTCAACGAGGGGCCCTACGTGCAGCGCACTTATTTTGGCGGCAACCCGCGGCTGCGGGCGCAGGAGTCTGAGGGCCGCACTTGGGGAATCGTGCTCGATGTTCCGGCCTTCCCGGGGCTCAGCGTCACCGCCGACCACTGGAGCATCCGGCGCACGAACCTGCTCGGCCAGCGCAGCGCCGCGCAGATCCGCGACAGCGACACCGGCCTGATCCGTGCTTACACCCGGGCACAGCTGGCGGCGGGCGTTCCGGCTGCGGCGATCGACCTAGGCAGCGGCACCTCCGCTTACAAGGGCGACCCCGACGTCGTCCGCTTTGCGCTCACGCCGGAGGACCGGGCGGCCTTCGCCGCCTACAATGCAGCCAACCCCGGTAACCCGCAGGCGGCCGCGGGACGGATATTCTCCCTCAACCGCCCTTTCCTCAACCTCTCCGCGAGCGCGCACGAGGGCTGGGATCTTGGGGTGAACTACGTGATCCCACGGCTGCCCTTCGGGCAGGTCACCTTCAACTCGGATTGGGCCTACCTCGCCAAATCCGAGTCCACCCTCGCCCCGGCCAACCTGCCCCCGACGGTGAACAACGGGCTTTATGCCGGCGGCGCCGCCCGCTGGCGCGGCACGACCAACATCGCGTGGCGTCGCGGGGATTGGGCGGGCTCCTTCGGAGCCTATTACGTCGGCCGGACGCACGATGCCGGCGCCACCACCACGGCCGCGGTCTATGAATCCCTTGGCCGCCCAGATTACCTCGAGTCATTCACCAGCGCGGGCCAGACGGTCTTTCGGCGGGTGATTGACCCGACCCTGAGCTTCAACCTGCTGGTCAGCCGCCGGCTCGGCGCGGCCGCGCCTGCCGCGCTCCGGGGCGTGCAGATCCGGGTGGGCGTGGTCAACCTGACCGACGTGGAGCCGCCGCTCGCGACGTCCGAGGGCTTCAGCTACGATGCCTCCGTCAACCAAGCGCTGCTGCCGGGCCGCACCTGGACGCTGGAGTTCGCGCGGCGCTTCTGAGCGCGGGGTTCACCGGCGCAGTTGCAGCTTAGCCAGATTGAAGTCGGGCTGGGCCCGGGTCGCGGCCGCGTGGGCGGCGGCGGCCCGGGCCGGTTCTCCGACCTGAGCCCAGAGATTGCCGAGACGGTGATGGATCAGCGCGACCGTCGACGCGTCGGCGTCCGACGGCAGCGGGAGCTCAAGGCAGCGTTCGAGCGCCGCGATGCCCTCCCGCTGGCGCGCGCGCCCGAGGTCGGCGCAACGGCCGAACTGGTAGAGCGCGAGGGGATCGTCCGGGTTGACCTTCAGGCAGGGCTCGAATTCCGCGAAAGCCGCGTCGGGGCGTTCCGCCAGCAGCGCGAGGGTCGCGCGCGCAATCCGGCCCTCGGCCTCGTCCAATTGGGCCAGCGCCGCCGCTTGTCGGTGAGCCTCGTCCCGGTCGCCCCCAGCGAGGCGGGGGGCGAGCGCGTGGAAGCCGAGGAGGCTCCACCGGTACGCGGGCTGCCGGGGCTCCAAGCGGGCCGCGCGCTCGTAGGCGGCGAGGCAGCGGCGGGCGAAGCCCGGCTTGCGCCACAGCGGGGCGGCGGTCGCCGCGAGCCCGTAGGCGTCGCCCAGCGCGTTGTGCAGCCGGGCGTCGCCGGGATCGGCGGCGACCGCGCGCTCCAGCCGGGTCAGGGCCTCACCGGCATCGTCGAACCAGAGCGCGAGGCGTCCGAGGTGAAACTCAAGGTCGGGATCCGTAGGCCGGCCCACCTCGGCGGCGCGGAGCAGGCGCCGGGCCTCGGCGTAACGACCGGCCTGGTAGCAGTCGAGCCCACGGGCGAGGTCAGTGGTGGCGCGCGCCGTGGTGCCGGCCAGCGCGGCGCCAAAAGCCAGCAGCGCCCAGCGGCGGATGCCGTGTGCGGAGGTCATAGGGAAGTGCGCTCGGGGCGCGGTGTGGCGAGCGAGCGGAGGCCGGCGCGTCGGGGCAATCCGCGGGCGTGACAAGCCAGTGAAATTCCCCGGAAAAAAGTGAGTGGATTGTAACGCCACCGCCGCCGGATCGTGACCTGCGTCCGGCACGCTCGTGTGCGATGCGCATCCTTCCCCCGCTCCTGTCTCTCATCGCCCTCAGTGTCCCGCTGGCTCCGGCCGCGGCCGGCGAACCGGCCCGCGTCGCCTTCCTCGGCGGCCAGACCTTCGTCAATCACGGCTTGGTCGGCGTTGGTCGCATCCCGGCGGCCCAGCGAGATCGTTTCGGGGAGACTTTTGGCTCCTTCTCCGCCTTCGCGTTCCAGCCGGGCACGTGGCGGCGCGAGCGCGACGGCTCCTACCGCGGGATCCTCTTCGGCCAACCCGACCGCGGGTACAACGGTGCGGGCACGACGAACTACATCCCGCGGTTCAACCGTCTTGCGGTCACTTTCCGCCCCGCCCCGGCCGGCGCTAGCAGCCAGGACCAGGTGCTCCTCGAACTGGTGGACTCGATCCGCTACACCGAGGCGGATGGCCGGCCCTTCACCTCGCTCGATCCCGTGAGCGCCGGCACCGGCAGCCGGCCCGGATTCCCCGCGCTGCCGCAGGCCTTCAATGGCCGGCTCTCGCTCGACGCCGAGGGCATCGTGGTCAACGCGGACGGTTCGCTCTGGGTCAGCGACGAGTATGGTCCCTACGTCTTTCGGTTCAGCGCCGAGGGGCGTCTGCTCTCCGCGCTGCGCCCGCCGGAGGCGCTGATTCCCAAACGGGGCGGCGCGGACTCTTTCGCCTCCAACAATCCCGGGGCGGGGCAGCCGATGCCTTCGCCGACCGATCCGGTCACTGGCCGCCAGAATAACCAAGGCCTCGAGGGCCTCGCGCTCTCCCCGGACGGCAAGACGCTGTTCACGCTGCTCCAGTCCGCCACCCGCCAGGACGGCGGCACCGGCGGCTCGGGTCCCCGCCGCCACACCCGGCTGTTGTCCTACGACGTGACCGGAGCGGAGCCGCGGCTGACCGGCCATCACGTGCTGGCCCTGCCCACCTTCCTCGTCGGCGCCGCGACGCGGGTGGCCGCGCAAAGCGAGATCTTTGCCTTGAACAACCACCAGATCCTCGTCCTGGCGCGCGACGGGAACGGGCGCGGGCTGGCAAACCCCGTCTCGGCGTACCGCTCGATTCTCGTCTACGACCTGCGTGGAGCGACCAATCTGGTCGGAACGTCCTACGAGACCGCCGGCGCACCGGTAGCGCCCGGAGGAAATCTTGTGGCGGGTATCGTGCCGGCGAGCTCGACTGTCTTGGTTGATCTCAACGAGGCGGGTCAACTTGCGCGCTTCGGCCTGAACAATGGCCCGGTCGACAACGCGAACACGCTCTCCGAGAAATGGGAGGCGCTCGCCCTGGTGCCCGCCCTCGATCCGGCCGCTCCGGACGACTGGTTCCTGTTTGTCGGTAACGACAACGATTTCATCACGAAAACCGGCTTCCAGGATGGCGGCGCTTACGCGGAGCGCTTCGACAACGACAATATGGTGCTCGTATACCGGCTTTCCCTGCCCACGCGGCTGGCGAACTCGTCCAGTCGGGGCACGGTCGGCGTGGGCGAAGCCGCCCACATCCACGGCTTCGTCGTCACCGGCGCGCGGCCGCGTCCGGTGCTGATCCGCGCCGCGGGACCCTCGCTCGCCGCCTACGGCGTGGCCGGGGCGCTCGCCGACCCCCAGCTCGCGGTCCATGACGCGGCCGGGCGTCGCGTCGCGCTGAATGACAACTGGACGGAGGCGGACGCGCCGGCCCTGCGGGTCGCGGCCACGCGCGCGGGCGCCTTTCCCCTCACTGAGGGGGGGCGCGACGCGGCGGTGATCGCGCAACTCGATCCCGGTGCCTACACGGTCACGGCCTCCGCCGCGACCGGCGCGGGCGGGCTCGTGCTCGTTGAGGTCTACGAACTGCCCTGATCAGCCGAAAATGTCCCGCTCCCTCCCCGTTCCCTTTCCCGTGCGTTCCTCCCTGCTCCTCGGCGCGCTCGTCATCCCGCCCCTGCTTTCCGCGGCGGTGCCTCCCGCGGAGCCCGAGCGGCTCGCCTCGGTCGTGGTCACCGGCACGCGGCAGATCGGCCGCTCGGCCACGGAGTCGCTGGCGCCGATCGACGTGGTCCCGGCCGCGGTGATCCGGAGCTCCGCGTCCTCGGAGTTGACCGACGCGCTCACTCAGGCGGTGCCCTCGTTCAACGTGCAGCGACTCACGATCGGGGAGGGGCTCGCCTTCGTGCGGCCCGCGCGGCTGCGGGGACTGTCCCCGGACCAGACGCTGGTGCTCGTGAACGGTCGTCGGCGGCACCGCTCGGCGTTCATCAGTCCCTCCGGCTATCAGGCAGCGGACCTGGGGCAGATCCCCTCGTTCCTGCTGCAACGGGTCGAGGTGCTGAGGGATGGCGCCTCCGCCCAGTACGGCTCGGACGCCATTGCCGGGGTGATCAACCTCGTGCTCAAGGACAGCCTGGGCTTCGAGGGCTACGGTCAGGTTGCGCAGTACTTCGGGGGCGACGGGCTCAACCGGCAGGCCGGTTTGCATTACGGCTTTCCGGTCGGCCGCGGCGGTGTGGTCTCCTTCGGCTACGAGGCGACGAACGCGGAGCGTACCTCACGCTCGGTGCAGCGCGCGGACGCGCTCGCCTACGTCCGGGCGCACCCGGAGCGGGCCCGGTTGGTGTCGGATCCGGTGCAGCGGTGGGGCCAGCCCGACCGCCGCGCCCAGCGGCTCGCGGTGAACGCCCGCCATGATGTCGCGCCTGGGGTGACGGCCTACGGGCACCTGCTGCTGGGCTTCAGCGATGGCTTGGACGACTTCAATTGGCGCAATCCGGACACCAACGCCGCGTTCCGCCGTTCCGCCTTCCAGAACGCCCCGTCCTCCCTCCAGCCCACCTATTCCCTGCTCGAGTCCTTCCCGGGCGGGTTCACCCCCTACTTCGGCACGCGCGACCTCGACTGGTCAGTCGTGTCCGGTATGCGGGGCACCGTGGGCGGCGAGTGGCGTTGGGATGTCGCGGCGGGCGTCGGCCGCAACCGGCTCGACTACTTTCTGCGCAACACGGTCAACGCCTCCTTCGGCGCTCTCTCGCCCCGCGAGTTCGACGCTGGCGGGCTGCGCCAGCGCGAGCAGAACCTCAACGTCGACGTGGTGTACCAGCCGCGCACTTGGGAGCTCGCCGCTCCGACCACTTTGGCCTTGGGCGCAGAGGTCCGCCGCGAGGAGTTTCGGATCCGGCCCGGAGACCGTTTTTCCTGGGATGTCGGTCCGCTCGCGGATCTGCCGGTTGGCGCCAACGGGTTCCCCGGCTGGAGCCCGCGCCAGGTCGTCAACGCTGCGCGATCAAGCCACGCCGCCTACGCGGACCTAGAACTTAAGCCGGCGCGCGGACTCTCGCTTGCTGCCGCCGCCCGCGCAGAGCGCTTTGCCGATTTCGGATCCACCCTCGATGGGAAGGTCGCGGCCCGCTTGGAGCCGGTGGCCGGCCTCGCCGTCCGCGGCACCGTGAGCACGGGTTTTCACGCGCCGACGCCGGGGCTCTCCAACTACACGCGAACCAGCCAGGGTCTGATTCCCGGAACGTCCACGCTTTTCACCTCCGGGCAGATCGGGGTCACCAACCCCGTGGCCCAGTTCCTCGGTGCCAAGCCGCTCACCCCCGAGACGTCCCGGCAGGGTTCCGCAGGGCTGGTGTGGTCCCTCGCCGGGCTGACTGTCACCGCGGACGTGTACCGCATCGACGTTCGCGACCGCCTGAACATCTCCCAAGGATTCACCCTGACCGCCGCCCAGCGTGCCCAGCTCGTGGCCACCGGCGTCACCGACGCGGCCAACCTGAACCTGGTGAACTTCCTCACCAATGCCTTCGACACGCGGACGGAGGGCCTCGACTTCACCGTTTCCCGCGGGTGGCGGATCGATCCCGCCCTTCGGTTGACGGCGACGGCCGCGTTTAACCGCAACCAGACCAAGGCGGTGCGCTTCGACCCGCGGATTATCTCGCGCGACGGGCGCCTCAACCTCGAGCGGCGCATCCCGGGCCGCGGCGGCAACCTGGTCGTCGCGCTCGAGCACGCCCGTTGGTCGGGCCAGTTGCGGGTTCGCCACTTTGGCCCGTGGATCGATGCCCAGTCCAATTCGACGATCGTGCAGGAGTTCGGCGCCCAGACGCTCCTAGACCTCTCCGTGACCTTGAAGCTGCCGCGCCGCGCTAGCGTGGTCCTCGGAGCGGAAAACATCCTCGACCGGTACCCAGACAAGGCGTTGTTCAATGCCGCAAATGGCCTGCTCTATTCCCGCAACTCGCCCTACGACGCGGATGGCGGGCGCTGGTACGTGCGGCTAAACCAAGGCTTCTGAAGCCGGTGCCTCTGCCCCGGCGCGTATTTTTGGCCGGCGGACTGGGCGGGCTCGCCCTTTCCCCGGGCGTCCGGGGCGGGGGGCGGCGCCCGGATGACGAGGGGGCCTGGGCCGAGGTGGCGGCCGCGTGGGATCCCACCCCGGGGAAGCTAAACCTCGAGAGTGGCGGCGTGCAGGCCCCGACGCGCGCGGTGGACCAGGCCTTCCGCCGAGCGTGGGACGCCGCCCGTCGCCTGCCGCCGGTGCACCTGGTCCGCGAGCAGTTGCCTCGGCTGGAGGAGGTGCGGTCCGCGTTGGCCGCCGCCGCCGGTTTCCCGGTGGAGGAAGTGGCTTTGGTGCGCAACACCACGGAGGCGCTCCAGAACGTCCTGCTCGGCTGGCCGTTGGCGCGTGGTGATCGGGTGCTGACCTCCACGCAGGACTACTGGCGCCTCCAGGAGGGACTCGACCAGCGGGCGGAACGGGACGGCATCGGGATCGATCGGATCCGTCTTCCAGTGCCGTTGCCCCCCAGCCAGGAGGTGGTGGCCCGCTGGCTGGAGGCCGTGCGCCCAGAGACCCGGTTGGCCTTGGTTTGCGAGGTGGTGAATCTCACTGGCCAAGTGCTGCCCGTCGCGGCGCTCACGGCGGCCCTACAGGCCCGGGGGGTCGCCGTGGTCGTCGATGGCGCCCACGGTTTCGCGCACCTCGATTCGTCCCCCGCGTCCTTGGGTGCAGATGCCTACGGGACGTCGCTGCACAAGTGGTTGGGCGCCCCTTTCGGCACCGGGATGCTCCGGTTACGCCAAGATCGGCTGGCGGACGTCTGGCCCTTGTTCCCCAGCGCCTCGCGCAGACGGGACGACATCCGCAAGTTCGAGAGCCTTGGCACGATCGCGGCGGCTCCGTTCCTCGGAATCCTGCCCGCCTTGGATTGGTGGCGGCAAGTGGGGCCTGCCGCCAAGTTGGCGCGGCTCCGATTCCTCCGCGACCATTGGCTGGCGACCTTCGCCGATGACCCGCGCGTGCGGTTGCTGACGCGCGTGGAGGAGCGCGCGGCGGGTGCGATCGCCACGGTGGCCCTACCCGGACGCGATCCGAGGTCGGTCGCCGAAGAACTCAGACGCGAGCGGGGAATTTTTGTCCGCGCGATCGTGCATCCAGAATTCACCGGACTGCGGGTGGCGCCCAACCTCCACAATTCGGTGGCCGATTTGGACCGTTTTGTGGCGGCACTTCGCGTCTGCCTGCGCGCGTGACCCCGGGGCCGGGCGTGGCGAGCCCCGCTACCAGACGGACCATCAGGGGCGGGAGTGCAGGCGAGCCTCGAGCGCCTGCCAACGCTCGCCGATCCACCCGGCCTTCACGCCGGGCTGCCGGAGCGCCGCCTCCAGCAATCCGTGGAGCTCAGCCGCCGATTCCTCCAGCGGGGTCCGGTCCGCGCAGCGCGCGGCGAGCAACCGCCAGCGGGCCTCCAGTCGGGCGGTGGCGAAGAGACCGTTCTCGGCGGCCGACTCCGCAAGGGTGAAGAGGGTTCGGGCCTCGGCCCGCAAGGCGCCCGGTAGCGGCGAGGGGAGACGGGATGGCACGCCGCGACCCTGCCGTCGCGTCCGGACACGGCAAGAGTCGGGGTGATGTCGTGCGTTAAGATCACGTGACGGTCCTGACGCTTGCGCAGCGGCTGAATCCGTGGATGCGTGGGGGGTGTCCCTCCCTTTCCCCACCCTTCCGGGGCTGCTATTCGTCGTTTTGGCCGCGGGTTGCACCCGCTCCCCTGCGACCGACCCGCTGGCCACGAATCCGCCGCTGCCCCCGCGGGTGGTCTCGGAGCCCGTGCCGCACGACGCGGATGATCCGGCCATCTGGATTCATCCGGAGGATCCCGCGCGCAGCCTCGTGCTCGGGACCGATAAGGACTCCGCCGGAGGGCTTTACGCCTTCGACCTCGCCGGCAGGATCGTGGCCCGCGTGGCGCCGCTCGCCCGGCCGAACAATGTCGACATCCTCCGGGGGCTCCGGCTGGGCGGGCGTGCGGTCGACGTGGCGCTGGTCACGGTGCGCGAGGCCGGCCAGCTGCGGGTCTTCCGCCTGCCGGACCTCGCCCCGCTGGACGGTGGGGGATTGCCCGTCATGGAGGGCGATCCGGCGCGGGCCCCGATGGGCGTGGCCGGCTACCGCCGGACGCGCGACGGCGCGACCTTCGCCTTCGTCGGCGGCAAGGGCGGCCCAGCCGAAGGCTACGTGGTGCAGTACCGTTTGGAGGAGGCCGCGCCGGGCGTGGTGCAGGCGACGCGAGTGCGGGCGTTCGGCGCCTACAGCGGGCGCAAGGAGATCGAGGCCATCGCGGTCGATGCGGAGCGCGAATGGGTTTACTACAGCGACGAGGGCTTCGGGGTGCGCAAATATGCCGCGGATCCGGAAGCGCCGGAGGGGAACGCCGAGCTCGCGCTGCTTGGGGCGACCGGCTTCGCCGGGGACCACGAGGGCATCGCGATCCGTCCGGGGGACGGGGCCGAGGGAGCGCTCATCGTCTCGAACCAGCAGGCGTGGACCTTCCGCGTCTTCGCGCCCGAGGGGCCGCCGGGGCGCGCTCACGATCATCGCCTGCGGGGCAGCGTGCGGCTGTCCACACGCGAGACCGATGGCTGCGAGGTCTCCCGCATGCCGCTGCCAGGATTTCCCGGCGGACTGTTCGTCGCGATGTCCGACGATCGCACGTTTCATTTCTACGCTTGGGACGACCTGCGAGCGGCACTGGGTGAGGACGATCCGTCACGGGTCCGCCACTAGCGTGACGGAACGGTGGCGAAGTAGTGACTTCCGGATGGCTATGTAGATTTCCGGTTGAAGGAGCGCGGGCGTTGCTTGTGCGTGACATCAATGCCTCTGCCGCGTTTCGCCCCGCCCCAGACTTGGTATTCGCTGCTGCACGCTGTCCCCCTGCGCTCGCTGCACACCTTGGTCAGAACCGTGGAGGACCGGCGGGTGCGAGCGGGACCGCAACCCTTCCGGCCGGGAGTGGAGTCGGCCGTGGAGGTAAGTGGCGGTACCGGGCCCCGCGCCGAGATCCGGCGGGAAGCCGGCCGGGGAGGGGTGCCCACCATCGTGCTGGGCGGTTTCGTGCCCGACGCGGGGGAGCAGATATTTCTCCTTCGACGGTTCCTACTTTCCTCCGGGGACGTTTATTCGGTCCATTACCCGGCCGACGGATTTTCCCTGGCGCTGCTCCTCGCGCAACTCGATGACCTGCTCGCAGACCTGATCCGGCGTGGGCAGCGGCCTGTGGTTTTCGCGGTGAGTTTCGGCGCCGGGCTGGTGTTGGAGTGGTTGCGACGGGCGAGGGCGCGGGGCGTGGTGCTCCCGCTCGGTGGCGTGGTTCTGGTGAGTCCCGTCGCCTGCGTGGAGGATGTGGTGCCGCCCGGACCCGGTAAGCCGGGGACCCTGATCGGCCGGGCTTTGAAGCCATTCCTGCAGGCGGGAGCGAGCCCGGACCCCACGGCGGTCGAGCGCGCGCGGGTGCTTTTCGCGCGGATGTTCGAGGCGGGCGCCCAGAATAAGCTCGCGCTCCGCCGGCTGATGACCGCGCGGGAGCTACAGCTCCTGCACGCCGGCGTCCTGGGTTCGATTCGGGGTATCACCGACGAGGGCGCCTGCGCCCGAGTGCAGGCGATGAGGGAGATGCGTTCCCCGACCGACTATTTCACTCCGGGTCTACTCCCGCTCAGCCTAGCCCCGGCCTTAGTGCTCTTCGCGGAGCGGGAGGAGGGCATGCTCGACGCGGCCGCGCCCTCACTGTTCGCATTTCGCCACGCACATCGCGCCTACTTTCCAGAGGGCAGCGTGCGGGAGGTGCGGGCCGCGCCCGGTCAGCCTCCGGTGCAGCACGCCTCGCTGGTCTTCCACGTGTTTGAGTTCCTGCCGCCGCTGCAGGCATTTTACGCCCGCCTGCGCGCGCAACGGTGGCCGCTCGCGGCATGACTGCCGCTAGCGCCGAACTGCCTCGCTGCCCGTGGTGGCGAGGTCTGCTCGCCGCCGGAGCGGGGATCGCCGGAGCGCGTATGCGTTCCCGCTTAGCCTCGCCGGATGCCGCGTGGGTGGGGCAGGTCGAGGCCTGGGACGGACTGTGCCGCGGCTGGGCGGGCACGGCCTTCGGCCGGGAGCACGGCCTCCGGCTTGGAATGTCTCCGGCCTCGTGGCGCGCCCTCCCGCCGCGGCGTTATGAGGACTTCCTGCCCTGGATCGAGCGGATGAAGGCCGGGGAAGCCGACGTGCTCTGGCGCGGGCGGTGCCCGTACTTCGCGGTTTCGTCTGGCACCACCGCCGGTCGCACAAAGTACCTACCTGTCACCGCGGAGATGCTCGGCCACTTTCGCCATGCCGGTTTGGCATCCTTGCTGTTCCACTCGGGCCGCGTGGGCCATGCGGATGTTTTCCGCGGCCGCCACCTGTTTCTGGGCGGCTCCACCGTTCTCACTCCGCTGCCGGCGGCCGGCGGGCCTCCGATCCTCTGCGGAGACCTGAGCGGAATCACGGCCCTCAATCTGCCGGGCTGGGTCGAGCGCCATTTGTATGAGCCGGGGCGCGAAATCGCGCTGATCGGGGACTGGCCGGAGAAGCTCGACGCGATCGTCGCCCGCACGCGGGCGCGCGACCTCACCTTGGTGGCGGGCATCCCGAGTTGGCTCCTCATTTTGGCGGAGAGGGTGCTAGCCGCTACTGGACGCCCGGTGCTACGCGAAGTGTGGCCCCGGCTCCAGTGCATTGTTCACGGCGGCGTGCCGCTGGGGCCGTTCGCCCGCCAACTTGCCGCGGTCGCGGGTCCGGGGGTCCATTTCCACGAGGTCTACCCGGCGTCGGAAGGTTTCATTGCCGTGCAAGACAGCGAGCCCGCTGCAGGGCTCCGGCTCCTCGCGAACGCGGGAATTTATTACGAATTCCTACCCCTCGCAGATTACGATGAGTCGCGGCTGGACGATCTGGCTGGTCGCATCGTGCCGCTGACTGAGGTCGCACCCGGCGTGGACTACGTCCTTCTCATGTCGACCCCGGCGGGACTCTGCCGCTACGTGATCGGGGACGTGGTCCGCTTCGTTACGGTCGATCCGCCGCGGCTCGTTTACCGCGGTCGCACTCGCCTGCAGTTGAGCGCTTTTGGCGAGCACGTCATCGAGCACGAGGTCACAGAGACTCTCGCTGAGGCGGCCGGGGTGCTGGG
>SYDD01000331.1 GCA_005786775.1 Opitutaceae bacterium | reverse complement strand
GCCCGCTCGAACGTGTGCGCCTTCAGATCCAGTACAAGCAACTGGCCGCCGGGACGAAGGATGCGGAAGGCTTCGTCGACTGCCCGCTGCGGCTGCCGGGCGTGGTGCAGGGCCTGGCTCAGGATCGCGAGGTCGACCGAGGCGTCCGGCAGCGGTACCCGCTCGATGTCGCCCAGTCGGTAGGTGAGATTCGCCAGGCCGTTCTTCTCCGCGAGGGCGGCACCGACCTCGACCATCCGCGGCGAATTGTCGATGCACCACACCTGCCGTGCCCGCCGCGCGAGCAGTTGCGACACCAACCCCTCCCCTGCTCCGAGGTCGGCGATATCGATCGCGGGGGTGAGCTGCAACGCGAGCCGCCCGATCGCCTCCCACGAGCGCCCCGGGCAGTAGTTCCGCCCCAACCGACCCGCGATCAGATTGAAGTACTGCTCCTGCGTGCGCCGCCGCCGCTGCAAAATTCGCTCCAGATTGGCCTGGTCGGCTTGCATCGGCGCAGACTCGGTGACCGCCCCCAGCGCTGCCACCACTAGCGCCTGCGTCGCCGCGGGCACGTCCGCCCGGCGCGAATAGAAAGCGTTCTTCCCCTCCCGGCGATCGCTCACAAGATTGGCCGACCGCAGCAGCGCCAGCTGCGATGAGATGCGCGACTGGCCCATCGCCAGGATCTCCTGGAGCTCGGCGACCGAGAGTTCCTCGCGCGAGAGCAGCGCGAGCAAGCGGACCCGCGTCGGGTCAGAGAGGGTCTTGAGGATTTCCCAGGGGCCGTTCACGGAGTAGAGGCTGGGCGCCCACGACCGGCTTGGCAACCGGGGAGGCGCCCGCGGCTCAGGGCGCCCGCGGAGCGGGCGCGGCGGTCGGCGCGAGGGCCGGAACAAGCGGGTGTTCTTTCAGAAGCTCGTCGACCATGTAGAAGTTCGTCCGGTCGCGCGTCGCCGCGCGCACCCGCGCGACCTGCTCGGCGGTGATCATCGCGCCGTTGTTGCCGAACGAGAGCCGGACGTAGCTCAACACGGCCGCGAGCTCGTTGTCGTTGAGCAGCCCACCGAAGCCGGTCATCGGGGGCACGCCCTTCGCGGGATCGTAGGTGACGCCGTTGACCTCGATCGGGCCCCAGAGGCCCTTGAGGGTGAGCTTGATCAGGCGCTCGTCGTCGTCGAGCCAGTTGCTGCGTTCGAGGGGCGGATAGACGCCCGCGAGGCCCTTGCCGTTCGCCTGATGGCAGGTCGCGCAATGGGCGTCGCGGAGGTAGACCTCCTTGCCGATGCCGTAGACGCGGTTGTCCTCACCGGAAAGGGGGCGCGTGGGACCGAAGCTCTGCTGGGCCTCCGTCTTCGGCGGCGCGGGGAAGTCGTAGGTGCCGGCGAAAAACGCGGCCGCGGCGGAATTCGCCGCGAGGTCGACGCCCCCGGCCGCGCGCAGGGCGTCGGCATCGTCCTTCAGGGTGTGCGTGAGGATGTGCCGCGTCACCGGGCCCATCCAAGCGTCCAAGGGGAGGCGCAGCGCCTCGAGGACGACGCGGGCGCCGTCCGTGTTGTCGAGCCACGAGGCGGCGACGATGGCCTCCAGGCGGACGCGCGGGTGCGCATCTCGCGCGGCCTGGAGCAGCAGGTCCACCGCGCCGGGGATCTGGTGATGGGCGTAACGGAGGACGTTCACCGCGGCGGCGCGGGCCTCGTGGCGCGTGGCGCCGAGGAGTTGCCGGAGCAGCGCGGCATCGGGCTGATTCTGGGCCCACGTGGCCCAGAGGGCCTCGCAGAGGTGGCGCTCGTACAGCGGATCCGCGCGGTCGAGGCGCGCCGCCCACGCGCGCACGGCGGGCAGGATCTGGGCCGCGGGACGGCCGCGCAGCTCGCGGCGGGTGCGGTAGCGCGTCCGGTACTCGGGCAGCTTCAGGTTCTCCAGCAGTTCGGGGATCGCGGCCCCCGCGACCTTTGCCACGGGCACCAGCGGGCGACCGGGGTAGGTGACGCGGTAGATCCGGCCGTGGTCGTGGTCGCGGTTGGGATCGCGCGCGTTGTGCTGCATGTGCCCGATGAGGGCGTTGTGCCAGTCGACGAAGTAGAGGGAGCCGTCCGGGGCGAACTCGAGGTCGACCGGGCGGTAATTGGGGTCGTTGCCCGAGACGAGGTCGCCGGCGAGCGTGCCCAGGAAACCCGCACCGTCCTCCCGGATCGCCGACAGGCCGATGCCGAGGAAGCCGATGCTATTGCAGATCATGAAGTGACCCTGCAGGTGGTCGGGGAAGTGGCGGGAGGAGACGAACTCGGAGCCGGAGGTCGGCCGCGAGCGCTTCGGGGTGAAGGTGCGGGTCAGCGGGATCTCGACGCCATAGGGCATCTTCGCGGAGAGCGGCAGCGCCCACCAGTTGAGGCCGGGCGAGGCGTCGGAGATGAAGCCCTGGCCCCAGTCGTCAAAGGCCACGCCCCAGGGGTTGCTGTAGTCCGCCTGGCTGAAGCGCTCGAGGCGGAAGTTCTTGGGGTCGAAGCGCCAGACGCCGCCGTCGTTCACGCGCCGCGGGCCGTAGGGGGTCTCGACCTGCGAGTGCAGGAAGCGGCCCTCGCAGAGGTAGAAGGCACCCGAGGCGTCCGCGGTGAAGGCGGAGATCGCGTGATGGGTGTCGTGGGTGTCGAACCCGTGCATCAGGATCTCGGTGCGGTCCGCGCGGTCGTCGCCGTCGTCGTCCACCAGCAGCACGAGGTTGGGCTCCTGCGCGAGGTAGACACCCTCGGGCGCGAACTCGAAGCCGATCGGCAGGTGGAGACCGTCGGCGAAGACCTTCTGGCGGTCGGCGACGCCGTCCCCGTTGGTGTCCTCGAGGATGAGCAGCTTGTCGTTCGGTTTGGGATCGCCCGGGCGCCAATGCGGGTAGCTCGGCATCACCGCGACCCAGAGGCGGCCGCGGTTGTCGAAGGACATCTGCACCGGATTGGCGAGGTCGGGGAACTCCTTCTCGGAGGCGAAGAGCTCGAGCTTGAAGCCCTCCATCGTCTTCAGATCCGGGATCACGTCGCGGCCCGGGCGGTAGCGGCCGCTGCCCATCGCGCCGCCCGGCTTGAAGTTGGTCGGCACCGGCGGCAGGACGTGGGTGCGGCTGTCGTCCACGGCGAGATCCCGCTTCCGGCCGGCGGCCACGTCGTGGATCAGCTGGTCGCGCAGCGCCGCCATCTCGCGCGTCTTGCGCACCTCGTCCGGGTAGTTCTGCGGCCCGTACGGCTGGTAGCGCTGGCCGTGGGTGTGCACGCCGTTGACCAGGTTGTAGTCGTTGTTCCAGAGCCAGTCCTTCTCCTTGACCGCGGCGTGCACGAGCGCGGGGTCCGCCTCGCTGCGGGCCGCAGGGGCCGGGCCGTACAGGCCGTCGGCCAGCAGCCGGGCAAGCTCCTTGTACCCCGCCTCGGTGGGCGCGAAACCATTGAGGGTGAGCGGCGGGCCCCCGGCGGCGTAGCGGCGGCGGGTCGGCTCGAACAGGTCGATGAAGGTCAGGCGATGGCGCTCCGCCACCCGGCGCATCGCGGCGGCGTAGACCGCGAGGCTCGCGTTCTCGCGCCGGCCGTCGGGCAGGTCGCGCGTCGCGCTCAGGTCCTCGAAGGCAATGGGGGAAACGAGGACGAGCCGCGGGGCGGCGCGGCCGTTATAGGCCCGGCCCAGGGTGTGCCGCACGAAGGCGTCGAGCTCGGCCTCAAAGACCGGGGCGCGCTCCGGGCCGTCGAACGACTCGTTGTAGCCGAAGAAGGCG
>SYDD01000330.1 GCA_005786775.1 Opitutaceae bacterium | reverse complement strand
GCTCGGAGTGGCGGGCTGC
This sequence comes from Opitutaceae bacterium, assembly GCA_005786775.1. Lineage (GTDB taxonomy): Bacteria > Verrucomicrobiota > Verrucomicrobiia > Opitutales > Opitutaceae > ER46. The sequence continues at coordinate 16,806 of SYDD01000330.1, read as the reverse complement.
AACTACTTCCTGGGCGTGCCCGGCGCGGACGACGTGATGCTCGGATACCAGTCGACCTCCTTCCACGACGCCCAGTACCTCCGGCAGGTCCTCGGCCTCCGCCCGGCGCCGGAGTTCGAGGCCTGGCTGGAGCGGATGAACCTCGCCCGCGATGGCCGCCTGCTCCCCGTCGCCCCCGACCATGCTCTCCTGCCCTGAGCCCTCGGCCCTCGCGCGGCCGGACCCGTGGACCGCGCTCCGCGCCCACACCCCGGCGAGGATCGCCCTAGGCCGCGCGGGCGGCAGCCTGCCCACCGCGGCGCGACTCGACTTCTTGCTCGCGCACGCCCGAGCCCGCGACGCAGTGCAGGCAACCCTCGATCCCCGAAGGCTTGGCGAGGCGCTCGCCGCGGCCCGGATTCCCTACGCGATCGCCGCCACCGGGGCCACCGACCGATCCACCTACCTCGCGCGCCCCGATCTGGGCCGGCGATTCGCCGAAGCTTCGCGGCGGGAACTCAGCGCGCACGCGCAAGTCTGGGGCGCGTGCGACCTCGCGGTCATCGTCTCGGACGGGCTTTCCGCCCCGGCCGCGGAACGCCACACCGTGCCCACGCTGCAGCCCGTGCTCCACCGCCTCGCCGGCGCCGGCTGGCGCATGGCCCCCGTGCTAGTCGTGCCCTTCGCCCGCGTGAAACTGCAGGACGAACTCGGCCCGCTCCTCGGGTGCCGCGTCTCGCTGGTGCTGCTCGGCGAGCGTCCAGGTCTCGGCGCGCCCGACAGCCTCGGGGCTTACCTCACGTTCGGTCCTGGGCCGGGACGCACCGACGCGGACCGCAACTGCGTCTCGAACATTCGACCCGAAGGTCTCCCCCCGGCGACCGCGGCGGAACGGCTCGCGGACCTACTCCTCGCCGCAGCCCGGCTCGGGCGCAGTGGAACAGGACTAAAGGCGGACCTTGCGCTCGCCGACGACCCCGTTTTGTCACCCCCCGCGCCTTGACCCGGCCCGCCGCTGGTCGTTGCCTCGCGGGAAGATGTCCGCCCCCGCTACCCCGCTGCCCGGCAACTTTCCCCTGACCCGCCGCCGCTTCGTGCTCGCCGGCGCCTCGCTGGCCGCCGCGGCTGCCGCCTCATCCGTCCGCCTCCGCGGGGCAGTCACCACCACCCCGAAGCTGTCCGCCTATCCCTTCGCCCTCGGCGTGGCCTCCGGTGATCCGGCGCCCGACGGCTTCGTGTTATGGACCCGTCTCGCACCCCAGCCGCTCGAGCCCGGCGGCGGGATGCCGGCCGAGCCCGTAGAGGTCGGTTGGCAGGTCGCGGAGGACGAGGCGATGGGCCGCGTGGTCGCGCGCGGCACCGCGGTCGCGAACCCAGGCTGGGCGCACGCCGTGCACGTCGAGGTCGGGGGCCTGCGCCCCGGACGCTGGTACTGGTACCAGTTCCGTGCCGGCTCCGACGTCAGCCCGAAGGGCCGCACGCGGACGTTTCCGTCGACGACCGACCTGCCCGAGCGACTCCGCTTCGCCTTCGCCTCCTGCCAGCATTACGAGACCGGACTCTACACCGCCTACGAGCATATGGTGCGAGAGGCCCCCGATCTGATCGTCCACCTCGGGGACTACATCTACGAGGGGGCCGCGGCCAACGGCCGGACCCGCCGGCACAACAGTGGGGAAATCCTCACGCTCGACGATTACCGGGCCCGTTACGCCCTCTACCGCCTCGACCCGGCCCTGCAGGCCGCGCATGCCGCTGCCCCGTGGATCGTGACCTGGGACGATCACGAGGTGGTGAACAACTACGCGGGCGACATCCCGCAGGACCCGGGGCGGACCACGCGCGAGCAGCTCCTCCGCCGCCGAGCCGCCGCCTACCAGGCCTATTACGAGGCCATGCCGCTGCGCCGGGCCCAGCTGCCTAGCGGGCCAGATATGCCCCTGTACCGCCGCGTGACCGCCGGGAGACTCGCGGACTTCCACGTGCTCGACACGCGCCAGTACCGCACGGACCAGCCGCTCGGCGATGGCCGCAAACCGCCGCACCCCGCGCAGCTCGATCCCGCGGGAACCCTGCTCGGCGCGGGCCAGCGCGACTGGCTGCGCCGGGGCCTTGAGGGCTCCGCGGCCACTTGGAACGTCCTCACCCAGCAGGTCATGTTCGCCCGCGTCGACAAATCGCCCGGTCCCGAAATCTCCCTGAGCATGGACCAGTGGCCGGGTTATGAGCACGAACGACGGCTGCTGCTGCGCCACTGGCACGAGGCGCGCGTCCGCAACCCGGTCGTGATTACCGGCGACATCCACTCGCACTGGGCGAACGAACTGGGACCCGACTTCGAAAGGCCCGACGCGCCCGTCACGGGCGTAGAGTTCGTCGGCACCTCGATCAGCTCCAGCGGTGACGGCCGCGCGGAACCCCCGGAACTAGGCCGGCTGCTGGCCGACAACCCCGGCGTGAAGTTCCACAACGAGGAGCGGGGCTACGTCTCGTGCGAACTAACCCCGTCGGCTTGGACGGCCCACTTTCGCACCGTGCCTTACGTCACGCGGCCCGGCGCGCCTCTCGTAACCCGCGCCTCGTTCCGCGTCGAGGCCGGCCGCGCGAAGCTGGAGCGGGTGTGATCAGCGCACCAGCGCGAGGCCGGGCGTGGCCGGCGGAGCCGCGGGATCACGATTGAACCCCGCGCGCTCGAAGCCGCGCCGGACCTCGGGCGCGTGCCGAAACGTCCGCCAGACAAAGCCGCCGCGCAAATTTTCCGCCATCACCAACGTGATCCCGACGTTGATCGCCACGACATCCTCCGCGATCCATCCAGTGTGAGGGTTGAACGCGTCCGCGAACCCGTAGGGTCCCCAAACGCGGCCGTCCAGAGCCCACTGCATCCCCAGCAGCGCGTCGAGGCATTCGCGCGGGGCGAACGGTAAGGACCCGCCCGGCGCACAGGGTACCACCGTACCGTCGCTGAGATCCGCATCCGGCCCGGGCGTACCCCAGGCAACGTACCCGCCCGCACTGTCCGAAGCGGTGAGGCCCCAGAGTTGACCGGACCAAAGAGGGTACCGCCCCTGCTGCGCAAGCGACCAATCGCGCTGGGCCAGGGTCGCCGCGACTGAGTTTTGCCAGTAATCCACGCCACGATCACGCTGACCCCGGAAATCGAACCAGCCATGCGCGTACTGGTGCGTAAATAGCGGCCCGCACTGGATGAACCGCCGTCCTCCCGACTCGACCCACGGCTCCCGGCGCCAAGCGCGCCACGCGTCGGCTGGCAGCGCGCGGGCCGCGTCCGGCGATCCGAGTCCCAGCAGGTACAGGCCGAGCAGTTCCGCGTACGCATCCCATCGGTGCGGGATGAAGCCGGACTCGGGCCGCCAGCCGTGCACCAAGGTCCGCTCGCCGGCCTGCGCCCAACGCCAGTCGATCCGCCCGTAGATCTGTGCAACCAGGGCATCCACCTCGGGATCGCGCAGGTGCTCGCGGGCGAGCAGGGCCCCCTGCAGCAGGAGGGCGGTGTCGATCGTGGAAGCCTCGCTGTTCCAGACGCGCCGGCCGGTCGCGGCATCCACAAAGTGGTAGAACCAGCCGCGTTCATGGTCATGCCCATCCGCCAGTGTCCGGAGCGCGGCAAGCACGCGCGTTCGCGCCTCCACCGGGGACACCCAGCCGCGGTGCTCAGCGATGCACCAGGCGGTAAGGCCGAATCCGGTCGCGGCCACGCTTGAGGGCGCGCGGCCCCCCCCGCCGCGGCCATCCGCGCGGACCCGGTCGAGCACAAGGCCGGTGGCGGGGTCGGCCGCATCCGTGAAGAAGCGGACCGCTCGCACCTGCAACTCGTCGAGGAAGGCCTCCTCCTCCGAGGGGCGGACCGCCGGCTGGGCGCCGGCGAGGCTAACGGCGAGCGCGAGCCCCAGGCAGGCAAAGCCCACCCACCGGCGGCCCTCGGGAGCGGGCGCACGGAAGCGAACGCGAAGCGGGTAACTGCAGGGGCGGGTCAGGGACATCCCGCGGGGTAGCCGCAACTTGGCCGCGGCGCGCACGGCCGGCGAGCGCAATCCGCGCGCCCGCTGGCCCGGTGCTTGCGCCCTGCAGGTTCCGGGATCACGTTGGCATTATGCCTAGCGACGTCGTCCTCGTCTCTCTCAAGGGGGTTATGCCCACTGCGAACGGCTGCGCCGTATTCCTCGGCAACGACGCAAAGACGTTCGTGATCTACGTGGACCACGCCGTCGGCAGTGCAATTCAGATGACGCTCAACGGGGTCAAGCGCGAGCGGCCCCTCACCCACGACCTGATCGGCAGCATCCTGCTGGGCCTCGGCGCCCAGCTGGAGCACATCGTGATCAACGATTCTCGCGAGGGCACCTTCTTCGCGCGGATCCTCCTGCGGATGGAAAATGAGCTCGGCCGCAAACTGATCGAGCTGGACGCGCGCCCAAGCGACTCGATCGTTCTCGCTCTGCAGCAGCAGCGCCCGATCCACGTGGCACGCGCCGTCTTCGACCAAGCGGAGGACATGACCGAGGTGCTGGAACGCGTGCTTAAGCAGCAGGCGGGGGAGAGCGAAGAGGGGCCAGCGTGAGTGGATCTCCCCTCCCCCTACCGGCCGGACTGTTTCCGGGCGCCCCGCTGACCGCGCTGGCGCCGATGCAAGATGTCACCGACCTCGCTTTCATGCGGGTGGTGGCGGGCTACGGCCCACCGGACTACTTTTTTACCGAATTCCTCCGGGTTCACGCCCAGTCGCGGCCCGAGGCGCACATCGTGCGCTCAATCACCGAGAACACCACCGGGCGGCCCGTCTTCGCCCAGCTGATCGGCGAGGATCTGGTGCACCTCCGGCGCACCGTCGCCGCCCTGCTCCCGTTGCCCGTCGCCGGCATCGACCTCAACCTCGGTTGCCCCGCCCCCAAGGTCTACCGCAAGAACGTCGGCGGCGGCCTCCTGCGGGATCCAGACCGGGTGGACGCCATCCTCGGCACCCTCCGCGAGGCGGTGCCGGGACTGCTCACCGTGAAAATGCGGCTGGGCTTTGAGGACACCGCTAACTTCGACCGGCTGCTCGACCTAATGAACGCCCACCGCGTGGATTTGCTGACGGTGCACGGGCGGACCGTCCGAGAAATGTACCGCAGCGAGGTCCGTTACGGAATGATCGCGCACGCGGTCCGCCGGGTGCGCTGCCCGGTGCTGGCCAACGGTAACGTGACTTCCGCGGCGGCAGCCGCGCGCGTCCTCCGTGAGACCGGCGCCGCCGGCGTGATGATCGGCCGCCACGCCATCCGCAACCCGTGGATTTTCCGCCAGTGCCGGGAGCAGTTCGCCGGGGGTGCCGCCCGCGATATCACCCTCGCGGAGGTTCGGGGCTACATCGAGCGGCTGTTCGACGCGACCCGGCCGCCGGGGCTGCCCGAACGGCTGCACGTGAACAAGATGAAGAAGTACCTCAACTTCGTTGGCCAGGGCGTCGACCCGGAAGGACGATTCCTGCACGAAATGCGACGCACGGAGAACGCCGCCGACCTCTTCGCGGTGTGCGACCGCCATCTGCTCGTGGAGCCCTCCCGACCCTTCGCCTCCGAACCCTATCCGGGCGTCATCGCGCGGCCGAACTGCGAAACACCCAGTGGAGACGCGGACGGCTGCTCGCTCGAGTCGGTCACCGCCTGAGGCCGCGCGCTGCCGAGCGCAGCGGGGCTGCCCGCTCTGGAGGATCCGAAGGGGTTGGCGCGCGCGAAGGGCGCCATGGCCGGCCCGGACAGCCTCAGGCCCAATGCTGGCGCAGCTTGCCGCGCACGAACCGCACGCTCTCCGCGAGCTGCTCGATGCCGTCGACCCCGTCCTCGATACTCACCCAGCCGTCGAAGCCGGCCTTGCGCAGGGTGGAGAAGATCGCGTCGTAATCGTTGAGGCCTCGACCGATGGTGCCGTGGCGGAGACGCTTGGCATAGCCCTCGGGACCGCTCTCTTCCCGGCGGAGGTCCTCCAGCGTGCCTTCGGCGAGGTAGCGGTCGCTGGCATGCATCGTCACCACCCGGTCCTTGACGCGGGCCAGAAGCTCCAAGGGGTCATCGCCCGCGAGGAAAGCGTTGCTGGGGTCGTAGTTCACTCCGAAGCGCGGATGGCGGATGCGGTCCACCAGCGCGCAGAAGACGTCCATCTTCTGGGCGAACTCCGGGTAGCTCCAGAAGTCATCCTTGTAGTGGTTTTCGAGGATTAGCGTGACGCCGCACGCCTCCGCTTCGGGCAGGCAGGCCTCGATACAGCCGGTCACTAGGTCGAGGCCCTGTTCGCGGCTCAGGTCCGGGCGGCGCTGCCCAGAAAGAACCCGGCAGTAACCGGCGCCCAAGGTGGCGGCCATCCGGATCCAACCCTTCTCGCGGTCAATCTCGGCGCGCCGCAGCGCGGGATCGGGCTGCGAGAAATCCGGCGAGCAGCACAGCATCGGGATCACCATTCCGCGCTCCTCCACCAACCGGCGGGCGGGCACCCACCCGGCCGGATCGGCCAGCTCGAGGAACCCGCTGTAGAACTCGAGCCCGTCCACCCCGAGCGGCACCGCGAGGTCAGCCCAGTCGCGGAGCGTCATCGTGCCCTCGCGGCAGAGGGGGCGCATGTAGGCTTTGGGGAATGCAGCGAGGCGGGGCATTGGGGTCAGACCTTGACGGGGTTACGGCCGTGGAGGGAGTACTGCTCCAGCTCGATGACGGCGCCGTTCACCGGGCCAGATTCATCGGCGAGCAAGTAAACTGCCGCGGCCGCGACCTCCTCCGGCCGGAGCAGCCGGCCGGAAGGGGCAAACACCGCGGGCAGGCGCTCATGCCAATCGGGGGGCTGGCCCTCCGCCACCTGCATCGCGTGTTCCCGCTCGGTCAACACCCAGCCGACATTCAAGTGGTTGCAACGGACCCCGTCCACCGCGTGCGCATTGGCGAGGTTGCGCGAGAGCGTCTGCAGTGCGCCCTTGGAAACGCTGTAGTCGAGCAAAGTGGCCTCGCCACTGAGGGCGTTGATCGAGCCGATATTAACGATGCAGCCCCGGTGGGCGCGAAGTTCCGGCCACGCCGCCTGGATGAGCAGCAGCGGCGCCCGAACGTTGATCGCCATCATCCGGTCAAAGCCCGCGGCCGAGGCGGTCGCTAGCGTGCTGCGCGCCACGAGGGCGGCGTTGTTGACAACCGCGTCGACTCGGCCGAAGGCGCGGCGGGCAGCGGCGACGATCCGTCCTCCCGCCGCTGGATCGACCAGATCCTCCAGGTGCAGCGCCGTCGCAGTCCCCAACTCGGCCACCGTACGCGCCCCGGCCGCCGCGTCGATGCCATGCACAAGGACGCGGGCGCCCTCCGCCACCGCCCGCGCCGCGATCGCCCGGCCGATGCCGCCGGTGGCGCCCGTAACAATTATGACCTTGTCCCGGAGGCGCATCGGTTCAGGCCGGCTGGAGTACGGCCTTCACGATCTCACCGCCGTGCATTCGCTCGAACGCGGTATGCCATTCCGCCAGCGGCCAAATCCCGCCGGTGATCGGCCGGACGTCGAGCCGGCCGGATGCAAGGAGAGCGAGCACGCGCTCCCACATCGGCCAAGTGTGGCTGAAGCTGCCCTGCAGCGTCACGTTTTTCTGCACGAGGGGATCTAGGGAAAAGTTCAGCGGCTGCGGACCCCAGCCCACCTTGCTGATCCAGCCTCCGGGCCGCACCAATTCGAGGGCGGTGCGAAGCGCGGCGGAGACGCCGGCCGCGTCGACCACGCCATCCGCGCCTAGGCCGTCGCGGCGCCGGGCCCATTCGGCGGCATCCCCGACGATCACGTCGCAGCCGTAAACTTTCGCCACATTGAGCCGGACCCGGTCTCGCTCCAACCCGACCAGCGCAACCTCGGCGCCCGCTAGGCGGGCCATCGCCGCGCAAAGGATGCCGATGGGGCCCGGCCCAAGGACCACGATGCGGTCGCCCGGCTGGACTCGGCCGTTTTCGATCACAGCGTTGTAGGCGACGCAGCAAGGCTCCGTCAGCGCAGCCTGCTCGAGCGGGAGGCCATCAGGCACGCGGTGCAGGCAGCGGGCGGGCACGCGCACGAAGCGGGTCATCGCGCCATCGACCCCGTAACCGAAGCCCTTGCGGCGCGGGTCGAGGTTGTACCGGCCGGCACGGGACAGCGGACTGGCGGGATCGATCACCGCCGCCGTCTCGCTGACCACACGGTCGCCCTCAGACCAGCCGCGCACGCCGGCCCCCAGCTCGGCGATGCGACCGCCAAACTCGTGACCAAGCACGACCGGGTAATTCACGGGCCAGCTGTGCTGACCCGTCCATTGGTGCAGGTCGCTCCCGCAGACGCCGACCGCCTCGACGGCTAGGATCACGTCCTCGGCGCCCGGGACCGGACGCGCGAACTCGCGGAGCTCCACGCTGTGGGGCGCGGAGGAAAAATTGACGACGGCAGCGGACTTCATGGGAGAGAGCGGGGGCGCACGGGGACATCCCCGTGGGCGTGGACGCGTTCGCAGATCAGACGAAGCGTGCCCTCGAGGTCGCCTCCGGCGGTGCGAAATGAGTCTGCGTCCACCGCGAGCGGCGCGCCGATCACGACCAGAGGCGCGCCATACTCCGGGGTCCGCACGGCCTGCTCGAGCGTCAGCCCACCGACCGCCTGTACTGGAATTCCGACGGCGGCGACCACCTCTCGGAGCTGGTCCAGCGGGCTGGGCATCCGGTGGCCGGCGGCGGCGATGCCGCGGCGCTCATCGTAGCCGATATGGTGAATGACGAAATCACAGCCGAGATCCTCGATCAGCCGGGCTCCGGCCACCATGTCAGGGCAACCAAGGTTGTCGCCCATCACCTTCACGCCGTGGTCGCGGCCCGCCTTGACCACGCAGCGCAGGGTCTCCTCATGGGCGCGCGCCATCACCACTACGTGGGTCGCGCCGGCCTTGGCCATCATCTCCGCCTCGAGGTAGCCGCCATCCATCGTCTTGAGGTCGGCGACGATCGGTACGCCGGGGAAACGCTCCCGCAGGGCGCGCACCCCGTGAAGGCCCTCCGCGAGGATGAACGGAGTACCGGCCTCCAGCCAGTCGACTCCCGCGCGGAGCGCGGTGGCGGCGGTGGCAAGCGCCTCCGCGCGGTCGGTGAGGTCAAGGGAGATCTGGACGATGGGGCGCATGGGGGAATCAGGCAGCGCGCAGGCCACCGCAGAAACGGGCGAGGCGGGCAACACCCTTGGCGATGATCTCGTCGCTAGTCGCATAGCTGAGGCGGAGGTAACCCTCGGCGCCGAAGGCGCTGCCGGGCACGGCAGCGACTTTTTCTTGGTCGAGCAGCCGGTTACAGAACTCGACATCGCTCAGGCCAAAGCGGGAGATATTGGGAAAAAGGTAAAACGCCCCCTCGGCAAGGAGACAGGAGATGCCCGGGATACGGTTGAGCTCAGCGTGGAGGTTCCGGCGCCGGCGGTCGAAAGCCGCCAACATCGTGGCCAGCGCGGCCGACGTCTTATCTTTCTGCTGCAACGCCGCGAGTGCGCCAAACTGGGCGAACGTGGTGACATTCGAAGACATCTGGCTTTGCAGTTCCGCGATCGCCTTCGCGATGGGCAGCGGGGCAAGCGTCGTGCCGATACGCCAGCCGGTCATCGCGTAGGTCTTCGAGAAACCGGCGACGGTGATCGTCCGGGCCGCGGCTTCGGGCGCAAGGGTGGCGACGCACGTGGGCCGGACGCCATCATACACCAAGTGCTCGTACATCTCGTCGGAGAGGATGTAGAGGTTGTGGCGGAGGGCGACGGCGACAATCGCCTCGAGTTCCGCGCGGGAATAGACGGCCCCGGTCGGATTGGACGGGGAGTTGAGGATCAGCAGGCGGCTGCGGGGCGTGATCGCGGCCTCGACCATCGCGGGCGTGAGGCGGAAGCCCGTCCGATCGTCCGCGAGCACGAAGCGGGGGACCGCACCCGCCAGTTTAACCATCTCCGGGTAGCTCACCCAATAGGGAGCAGGCACGATCACCTCATCGCCCGGCGAGCAGGTCGCGAGCACGCCGAGATAGCAGCTGAACTTGCCGCCCGGGGAGACGATGACCTGGGCCGGGGTGGCGCGCAGCCCGTACTCCACGGCGTATCGCTCGGCAATCGCCTGCCGCAGCGGCTCAATGCCAGGCGTCGGCGCGTACTTGGTTTTGCCCGCGCGGAGGGCCGCCGCGCAGGCCTCCTTAATGTGCTCGGGAGTGTCGAAGTCCGGCTCCCCGGCCGCGAAGCCACAGACGTCTTCGCCCGCGGCCTGCAGGGCCTTCGCCTTGGCGTCGACCGCAAGGGTCGGGGACGGGGCCACGTTGCGGGCCCAAGTGGAGAGGGGGGCGGGGGAGGCGTGCATCGACTACGCGCGACGAAAGGGCCCGGCCCGCGCCATGGCAAGCGCGGCGCGGGCCCGACCGCCCGGGACTAACGACGGCCGGGTTTCACCGGCATCGCAGCGAGCGCGAGCCGCAGGAGTTCGCCGACGCTCACGCGCTTTAGCCGCGCGTGGCGGCGCAGGAGGGCGCGTTGGTCGGCGCTGATCCGCACCGAGAGCTGGCGCTGCTTGGCGCGCACGGGGCGGCAGCCGACGAAGTCAAACGCGGCGAGCGCAGCCCGGACCACCGCACTGGCTGAAGCGTAACCGTGGCCTCGCCGGCAGGCCTCGAGCCGCGCCTCCATCTCCTCGGTGAGTTCAAATGTGAGGGGGGAGGATTTAGGGGAGGCCATCGGTACGCGGGGGATTGGGGTACCCGCTTCGTGTCACGTCGGTCCGGCGCTCCGCAACGCAAATTTACGCGCTGCACGCCAGTCGCCGCGCTCGCCCCCGGCAGGTCAGGCCCGAGCGGGCCCGCGCCGGCGACCCAACCAGCCTTCAATTTGGGAGAGGGACCAAGTCGTAATCACCTGTTCCGGCACCAGCCAGCCCTTGCGCGCCGCGTTGACGCCCGCACGGAAGTGCTCAAGGCCAGCGGTGTCGTGGGCGTCCGGATTGATCGCGCAGAGGAGTCCCCGCTCAGACGCCCGCCGCCAATGCCGCCAATCGAGGTCCAGCCGCCATGGGTTCGCGTTGAGCTCGATCACTACCCCGTTCGCCACCGCCGCGTCGATCACGCGGCCCACATCGACGGCGTACCCCTCACGCCGGAGCAGCAAACGTCCTGTGAGGTGACCAAGCATCGTGGTGCGTGGGTGCTCGAGGGCCCGGACGATCCGCGCGGTCATCGTCGCCTCGTCCTGGCCGAACGCGGAGTGGACGGAGACCACCACGTAGTCCAACCGGGCGAGGATCTCGTCGGCGAAGTCAAGGCTCCCGTCGGGCAGGATGTCACACTCCGTGCCGGCGAAGAGCCGCACCGGGCAGCCTCCGGAAGTATTGAGCGAGCGGATCTCCTCAACCTGCGCAAGCAGCCGGTCCTCGTGGAGGCCGCGGGCCTGGAAGCTGGACTTGGAATGGTCGGCGATGCCGAGGTATTCCCACCCAAGCGCAGCGGCCGCCGCCGCCATCTCCCCGAGTGTATTGCGGCCGTCCGAGGCAACGGTGTGGTTGTGAAACGCCCCGCGCGTGTCGCCCGCGGTGATGAGGCGCGGCAGTTCCCCGTGCTCGGCGGCCTCAATCTCCCCTCTCCCCTCGCGCAATTCGGGCGGGATATAGGCGAGTCCCAACGCGCGGAAGAGGTCATCCTCCGCCGCCACCACGGGCGGGGGAGTATCCGAGCCTCCGACCGCGGTGAGGCCCCATTCGCTTAGGCTCCAGCCGCGGGCGAGGGCCCGCTGTCGAAGTTGTACATTGTGCTCCTTGGAGCCCGTGAAGTGATGCAGGGTGAAAGCGAACTGCTCGGCTGGCACCAGCCTAAGGTCCGCCTGCAGTCCGCTCTCGAAGCGAACGCTCGCCTTGGTTTCGCCGTGGGCGGTCACCTCGCGAACGCCTGGCTGGGCGACAAACCACGCCACGACGGGCGCAGGGTCCTCCGCCGCCACAATGAAGTCCAAGTCACCCACCGTCTCAAGACCCCGGCGAAGGCTGCCCGCCGCCTCCGCGCGGCGCACCGCCGACAGCGCGCGCAGCCCCGCGAGGATCGCGCCCGCCAGCTCTGCGGCGTCCCACCAAAGATGCCGCCGGCCGTAGGCCTCCCGATTACGCACGCCTGCGAGCAGCTTCTCCTGCGTCTTCGCACCGAAACCCTCCAGCTCGGCGACCTTGCCCGCCTCGCACGCGGCAGCGAGGGCAGCGACCGAATTTACACCGAGCTTGTCGTGCAGGGCCCGGATTTTTTTTGGCCCTAGGCCCGGGACCTCCAGCAGTTCGACGAGCCCTAGGCCCACGGCCGCGCGCAGCTTCTCGACGAACGGCAACCGCCCCGTCGTGTGCAACGTCGAGATCTTCTCCGCCAACGCCTCGCCGATGCCCTTCACGCTCCGCAACTCCCCGGCGGCGACCAGGCGGGCGAGATCGGCCTCCTCCATACCCTCGAGCACCCGGGCGCCCGACTGGTAAGCGCGCACCTTGAAGGGATTTTCGCCCTGCAGCTCAAGCAAGGTGGCAATCTCGAGCAGGATGTCGGCGATCTCGTTCTTGGTCATCAGCTCTCTGCAGCTAGTGCCCGGCAGGCCGCGCCGCAAGCGTTGCCCCGAGCCGGCGAAGCGCGGCGCGGTCCACCTTGCCCGCCGCGTTGCGCGGCCAGGTCTCGACGGCCACCCAACGCCGCGGACGCTCCCACGCGGCCAGCCCCGCGATGGTCGCCTTCAGATCGGCACGGGGCGCGCCCGCGGGATGAAATGCGACCACCGTCTCGCCCCACTCCGCATCAGGCAGGCCGAGCACCACCACTTCTTCCCAGCCCCCCCCTCCGCGCAAAGCCGCCTCCACGCGGGCCGCGTCCACCTTCCGTCCCCCAGTGATGATAACCTGGTCCATACGGCCCAAAATGACCCAACCGTGCGGGCGGGCCTCGGCGCGATCGCCGGTGGTCCAGCGGCCCGTATCGCGCCAGTCCGGCCAAAGTCCGCGGCAGACCGAGGCGCCGGCGACGCCTAGGCGCCCCTCGCCGTCGACCGCCAATTCCGCATGGGGCAGCGGACGTAGCTCCTCCCGCCCCGCGAGAAACTCCTCCGGCCGCACCGCGGCTACCATCGCCGCGGTCTCCGTCATCCCATAACTCGGGGCAAGACGTAACCCTTCCTCCCGCGCGCGCCGCAACAGGTCTGGCCACGCGGGCCCCCCACCCAGGAAGACCACTCGAAGGCCACGCAGCCACGCCATCGCCGCAGGCTGCCGTAGCAGGCGCTGCAATTGCGTCGGGACAAGCGAGAGCACCCACCCGTCCGGATGCTCGGGCAAGCCTGGGCAATCCCCAGCCTCAAGACGTTTCCACGCCCACGACAGATGCGTCCCCCCAGAGACTTCCGCGCGCACCCGCGCCATCAGCCCGCTCACGTGGTGAGCCGGCAGCACGTCGATCGCGTGGATGGCCCCGAGCCCGAAGTGCGCCCGCATCCCGGCCACCGCCGCGGCGAGCGTCGCTTCATCGTGTCGCACCCACTTGACGCCTCCGCCCGACCCGCCCGTCGGGAGAGCCAGCCAACCGCGCTCCTCGTCCGGCGGACGCCCGTCGGGCAAGGTAAGCAGCGCCTCCGCTTCCTGCCGTGCCTGCGGACCCCAACCCGGATCCAGCACAAAGAGCATTCGACCGACCGCGCGCGCGCAGCCGGTCGACTCCACCAGGGCTTTTAGGCGAGCGCGTTCCATGCTTCCTTCAGGTCAAGAGCCGCGACGTCCTCACGCCGCAGGAACGGCGCCGACGCCGGTCCGTCCAGCGCGCGCGCCGCGAAGAGCGGCCACACGCCGAAGCCAAGCGCGTGCCGTTCGCCCGGCCACGCCCAGGCCCGCCGCAACGCGTGCGCCGCACCCACCCGCGTCTCCAGCGCCGAGGAGAAGACCACGTTAGCCCCGGCCCGGGAGAGCGCCGCGAGGGTCTCCTCTGGCGTGGCGTGCAGGCTTAGCTTGAGCACAAAGAATCCAGACCATCCCTCCGCCAGCCAGCGCGCGACATCCCCGTCGCCGGCCAAGGACTCGTCTAACGCGAGCGGCGTCGGGAAGGCGCCGCCGAGGCCTCGCAACAGGTCGTCCGCACGAGCCCGCTCCCGCTGGCTGGCCCCGGGCGGCGCAGCCACCGGTTGCTCGACAAACTCCACCGGGAGCCCGGCGCAACGCTCCAGCCAGCGCTCGGCGACCCGGCGCTCCCACGCGCCGTTGGCGTCCAGCCGCAGCCGGCCCCCAGGCGGCAGGCGGCCGCAAAGCTCGTCGAGCAGACCGAGTTCATCCGCGGGATCGCCGACGCCGACCTTCCACTTGAAGACCCTGAAGCCGGCCTCGGCGAAACCCGACATTCGCGCGGGTGCCTCCCCACCCGCCGGGAGCAGCGCGGCGACCCCCAGGGCCGAAGGCTCGGGCGGAAGCACGCACGGCGCCCGCGCTGCGGCCACGGCCCCGCGCAGGCACGCCAGCCCCGCCGGCAGGCGACCCAGGGCGGCCTCCTCCACCCACTCCCCCGCTTCCCTGAGTGCCGCCTCCGCCGCATCCACTGTCTCGTGGGTCCAGCCGGGCAGCGGCGCGCATTCGCCCCAACCGACGCGGCCGGCGGCGTCCTCGACGCGCAGCAGCACGCCCTCGCGGTGCGTCCAGACGCCGTGTGCCGTGCGTACCGGCCCGCGGAAGGGGAGCCGGTAGCGGCGGTGCTGCAGGCGCAGGCGCGCGGTGGACATGCCCCCAACGAGCCGTGCGGCACGCGGAAAGCAATCCCGCAGGCCGCACTTTCCGTTTGCCCTCGCCCCCCGCCGCCCTACTCCGTTCCCGGCAACCTTATGTCCTCGGTTGCCACGCCCTCCCCTGCCACCGCCGCCGCAGACGGTGAGTATTTCCTCCCGGCCGACGCGTTTTTCCGCGCCAACCTGCCGATGGCGCTCACCTTCGACGATGTGTCGCTGGCGACCCTCTTCTCGGATATCCTTCCCAAGGACGCCGATACCGCCACCGCCCTCAGCGACACGCTACGCCTCCAGATCCCGGTGCTTTCATCGGACATGGACACCGTGACCGAGTCACGCATGGCGATCGCGATGGCGCTCAACGGCGGCCTCGGGCTGATCCACTACAATATGGCGCCGCGCGACCAGGTGAAGGAGGTCGCCCGGGTGAAGCGCCACATCCACGGCCTGATCCAGGACCCCATCACCGTTGCTCCCGGGCAGCTCATTGGCGACGTGCTGGGCATGATCGATGCCCGCCGCTTTACTTTCTCCACTTTCCCGGTCGTCGACGAAGCGGGCCGTTTGGTCGGCCTCCTTTCGGGCAACGTGGTCAAAGACCGCTATCGCACGAAGCGAGTGGCGGAGGTCATGACACCGCGGGCCCAGCTGCGCACCGTGGACCAGCGCGACGTCGCGCAGGACCCGATCCGCGCGGCGGACCGCTTCTTCTCCGAAAATATCGGCAGCAATAAAATGCTGGTGGTGGACGCCTCGGGCGCCCTCCGCGGACTCATCACCGCCTCGGACGTCGAGCGCATCACCGGCGAGGCGAAATCCCGCCGCAAACCCGCGCGCGACCAGGAATTCCGCCTCGTCGCCGGCGCCGCGCTCTCGCCCATCCGGCAGCCCGACGGCACCCTCGACCGCGAACGGATCATCGAACACGTCGGCGCGCTGGTCGCGGAGCACGTGGACTGCGTCGCCGTTTCGACCGCCCACGGGTACACCGCCGGAGTTGGCGAGGTAGTGCAGCTGGTGCGGTCGGCCTTCCCGAACCTCACGATCCTCGCCGGCAACGTGACGAGCGCGGCCGGGGTGGAGTTCCTCGCCCGCTGCGGTGCCAACGCGATCAAGGTCGGCCAGGGCCCCGGCTCCATCTGCACCACGCGGGTGGTCGCCGGCGTGGGTATCCCGCAGCTCACCGCGCTGCACGTGGCCGGCACCGCCGCCCGCGCCCACGGCGTTCGCCTGATCGCCGACGGCGGCATCACCAAGAGCGGGGACATCGTGAAGGCCCTGACGCTCTCCGACGCCGTCATCCTCGGCGGCCTTCTCGCGGGCTGCCGAGAGGCGCCGGGCGAGATCCTCGAGATCAACGGCAAGGTTTACAAACAGTACCGTGGGATGGGTTCGCTCGCCGCGATGAAGGCCGGCAGCGCGGCCCGCTACGGTCACGACAAAACGGACACCACGCGGAAGGTCGCCGCCGAGGGGATCGAGGCGCTCAAGGAGGTCTCAGGTTCCGTCGACGATGTACTGGCCAACCTGATCGGTGGAGTACAGAGCGGGATGGGTTACCTCGGCGCGGGCACGCTCCCGGCGCTGCGCGAGAAGGCCCGCTTCATCCGCGTCTCCCCGGCGGGCCAAAAGGAGGCGGCACCGCACGACGTGATCGAGGTCTCCACGCGGACGCACCAAGGCTGAGCCGGCGCCGCAAATTCCCGTTGACGCGCCCCGCCCCGCGGCCTTCGCTCCCCCCCTCACTCGTGGCTCGGTAGCTCAGTTGGTAGAGCAGAGGACTGAAAATCCTCGTGTCCCCGGTTCGATTCCGGGCTGAGCCACCACTTTGACCCGCCGTCCCGCAAGGGGCGGCGGGTTTTTTCGCGCCTGACGCGCCTGAACTACTGCAAGCCGGGCGGAAGCTGCTGGACGATCTTCTTGATGTCCTGCACGGCGTCGCGGTGGCAAACGAGCACCGCATCCGGGGTTTCGACCACGACCAGGTCCCGCACGCCGCAAAGGGCGATCGCCCGGCCGTTGCTGACCGCGATGTTGCCCTCCGCG
>SYDD01000329.1 GCA_005786775.1 Opitutaceae bacterium | reverse complement strand
GTTCAACCTCACGGCCGTGCTCCGCCACCGGCTGGACCGCGAGCTGGAAGTCTTCGGGGAGGTGCTGACCTACCGGGCCAAGTCCGTCACCGGCCGCCTGCCGTCCGCGTTCGATTCGAGCACGGATCACAATATCTACGTGAGCGCCGACCATCCGTTCAATCCGTTCGGCAGCCGGTTCTACGACCCCCTCGGCCGGCCCAACGCCGACGGCGCCCCGCGCCTCGCCGGCGCCCCCGCGGCGGTCCAGTTCCTCGGGGGCGTGGGCGTGATCCCCCGCGACTTCAAGGCCCGCCGCATCACCGTGAACTCGACCGCCATCCGCCTGGTCGGCGGACTGCGGGGCAAGTTCGCGGCCGGCTGGGAATGGGAGTCCGGGCTGATGTACGGCCGCAACTTCACCCGCGATGTGGAAAACTTCGCCGTGCGCGAGAGCCGCCTCCGCGCCGCCCTCACGACCTCCGATCCGGCCAAGGCCTTCAATCCCTTCAGCTACACCTTCCGCCTCGTGCCTCAGGCCAATACCGCCAATCCCTACCTGCTGGTGGTCGACCGCCCCTACCGCAACCCGGAGGCGCTCACGAACTCCCTCTACGATGACTTCGTCCGCGAGGGGCGCACCCAGCTCGCGAGCTGGGACGTGCGGCTCAACGGCCGGGTGCTCGAGCGCTTCTGGGGCGGCGCCATCGGCCTCGCCCTCGGCGCGGAGTTCCGCTGGGAGGACTACAAGGACTGGCGCCCGCCCTACGCCGCCTTCAACCCCGCGGACGCGCCCTTTAACGGCAACGCCTCCGACCCGAACAACCTCTTCTTCGGTCCGAACGAGAACGACTTCATCGCGCTCAGCCCCAACCCGAACCTCTATAAGTCCCGGACCAACGCCTCCGTCTTCGCCGAGGCCCTCGTGCCGATCGTCGGCAAGGCGAACCGCGGGCGCTTCGCCCGCTCCCTCGAGCTTTCCCTCGCCGGCCGCGCCGAGCGCTTCTCGGATTTCGGCGACACGGTGAAGCCCAAGGTCGGGCTCAACTACCGCCCCAGCGACTGGCTGCTCGTCCGCGCCACCAGCGCCGCCTCGTTCCGCGCTCCGAACCTGGTCCAGTCCAACGTCACGCCCCTCCAGCGCTCGGGTTCCACCTACAACGATGTCTACCGTTCCGAGGTCACAGGCCTGAACCGCGACTCGAACGCCGTCCCGGTCGTCTTTCGCCAGGGCAACGCCGACCTGCAGCCCGAGACCGCCCGCTCGCTGACCCTCGGCACGGGCTTCACCCCGCCGTTCCTCAAGGCCCTCACGATCACGGCCGACTACTGGCGCATCCGCCAGCGCGAGGTCATCGCCTCTGTCAGCGGCACCACCCAGCTCCTCCTGGATGAGGAGCTGCTCGATGGCGCCGTCCGCCGCGCCCTCGCCGCGGGCACACCGATCGAACGCGTGGACCTCGGCAGCGGCACCAGCGGCTACGTCGGCAATCCCAAGGTGCTCCGCGATCCGGTCACGCCCGCCGACCTCGAGGCCTTCGCGGCCTACAACGCCGCGCGCCCGGCGCAGGAACGCCGCGCGCCCGTGGGCGGCATCCGCTCGGTGGTCACCGATTACGTGAACCTCGCTGGCCGCGAGGCTGAGGGGCTCGATTTCGGCTTCGAATACCGCCTGCCCCGCACCCGCCTCGGCCAGGGCACCGTGCGCGGCGACGCGTCCTACCTGCTGCAGTTCGACACCCAGTCGGAACCGGGCGCGCCGAGGATCGGGAACATCAACCGCGACGGCCGGACGCGCTTCCGCGGCAATATTGGCCTCACTTGGCGCCACGAGGGCTGGAGCGCCGGCTGGTTCACGAACTACTACGGGCCCTACGTTGACACGGGCACCGCCACCACCGAGGCGGTCTACGCCGCCCTCGGCCGCCCGGACTACATCTCCTCCTACGTCGACTCCGGCGGGGTGCGGCGCTACCGCTACCTCGTCTCCAGCCACGTCCTGCACAACGCCTACGTGAACTACGCGTTCCCGTCGCGCCGCGGCTCCCTCTGGTCCAACCTCTCCGCCCGCCTCGGGGTGAATAATGTCCGCGATACGGACCCGCCGCTGGCCGATTCGGACACGGGCTACCAGCGCGGCGCCGGCACCAACCCGCGCGGCCGAGCCTACTACGCCCAGGTCTCGAAGCGCTTCTGAGCCCGGGTTAATTTCCTGTCATCCGCGGCCGCGCGGGGGATTCATCCGCCTGCCGTCCTCTAAGAATGATGAAACTGGTTGGCGCACGCTGGCTGGCGTTGGGGTTGGCGGGCTTGCCCGTCACGGGCGATGCGCACCTGACGGGTGAACCGGGCCACGATGCGGCCGCCAGCCGTCTGGCGCTCGCCTGGCGTCCCGCCCCGGTCCTCGCTTTGGTGGCTCCGGCCCGGGCCGCCGTGCCGCTGGCGCTCGGTCCCGCGGCGGCTTTCGCCCCGTTCGCGCCCGCGGTGCGTGTCCGCGTCGAGGGCGATTTCCTGCTGGTGGAGAGCGAGGGGCTGCCCGCCCACGGGATGATGACGGGGATCACCGCCTGGCAGCAGCAGGTGCCCCTGCCGCAGCCCTACACCGGAGCCAACGCGTGGCGGATCCCCCTCCGGCCAGTCCCCGCCGCCGCCGGCACGCCGATCCGTGACCGGTTCCTCCGCGGCGCCATCGCGCTCGCGGTCAACGGCGTCCCGATCTTCAACCCCCAGAATAACCGGGGCGCCGTCTCGGCGGATATCGGGGAACTCGACCGCTGGGGTGGTCATTGCGGCCGGGGGGACGATTACCATTACCACATCGCCCCGCTCCATCTGGAGGCGATCACGGGCGTCGGCCGGCCCATCGCCTACGCGCTCGACGGTTACCCGATCCTTGGCCTGACCGAACCCGACGGCTCCGCCCCGGCGGGCCTGGACGTCTGGCGCGGGCACGAGTCGCCCGGGCTGGGGTATCATTACCACGCCTCCGAGACCTACCCGTTCCTGATGGCCGGCTTCCGCGGCGTGGTGGTCGAGCGCGATGGCCAGGTGGACCCCCAGCCGCGTGCCCAGGGCGTCCGCGAGGCGCTCACCCAGCTGCGCGGCGCCCGCATCACCGGTTTCGAGGAGTTGGCCCCTCGCTCCTCCTACGTCCTGCGCTACGAGGTTCGCGGCGCCGCCGGCGTCGTGGCTTACCGGCGCGAGGCGGAAGGCGTCTGGCGCTTCCGGTTCGAGGAGCCGGGCGGTGACATCCGCGAGGTGACCTACCGCGCGGGCGAGCGCCGCGGAGGCGGCAAAGGCAAGGGTGGTGGGCCCCGGCGCGAACCCTGAACCCGCAACGCTTCTGTTCCCCTCGATGACGCCCCCAATGCTTCGTCCGCTCCTCACGTTGCTCACGTTCTCGCCTGTCGTCGCCGCGGCGCCCGCTGGACCGCCGAACTTCGTCGTCATTATGGCCGAGGCGCAGGGCTGGGCGCAGACCTCGTTCCAAATGGACGACCGGGTGCCCGGGTCCCGGAGCCGCACGTTCAGCACTCCCGCGGTGGAGCGCCTCGCCCGCGAGGGGATGCGTTTCACCTTCGGCTACGCGCTTTCCCCCCGCTGCACGCCCTCCCGCGCGGCCCTCTTCACGGGACGCAACCCGGCTGCGCTCCGGATGACCTTCGTCGGGATCGGCCGCTCCGCGGAGACGCCCCGCACCCGCCTGATTCCTCCCGAGCCGGTTCTCGAATTGACGGCGGACACTGTCACGGTCGCCGAGGTGCTGCGCGCCCGCGGCTACGCCACCGCCCATTTCGGGAAATGGCACGTGGGCCGCGCCGATCCCGCCCGACACGGGTTCGAGGCGAGCGATGGTCCCACTAGCAACGGCGGGCCCGACCAGGTGGCCAGCCCCAACCCTAAGCAGGCGATCGGGATGACCGACCGCGGTATCGCCTTTCTCTCAGCGGCGGCTCGCGCGGGCCGGCCGTTCTACCTCCAGCTGTCCCATTACCCCGATCAGGAACGCAAGGAAGGACGTGACGACCGCGGCGGCGGCCCGCGTCCTTCGGAGGAGGTGGACCGACAACTCTCCCGCTTGCTCCAGGAGCTCGATCGGCTGGGCCTCGCTGGCAACACCTACGTGGCGTACACCGCCGACCACGGTGGCCAGGGCCGAACGGGCAACGCGCCCCTTTCTGGGGGCAAAGGCTCCGTCCTCGAGGGCGGTCTCCGGGTGCCATTCCTGATCCGAGGCCCCGGCATCGCCCCCGGGGTTTGTTCCCGGGTGCCCGTGACGGCCTGCGACTTGTTGCCCACGTTCACCGAGCTTGCCGGTGCCCCCGCGCCCGCGGCGGTTGACGGAGGCAGCCTCGTTCCGGTCCTGCGCGACCCGGCGGGCCGCGGGAATGTCGCCCGCCCCGTCCCCGAATTGCTTTTTCATTTCCCGCACTACGACCTCGGCAATGGCGGGCCCGCGACCGCGCTGCTGCTAGGGACCCACAAGCTCATCCGCTCCTACGAGACCGGGGCAATCCGGCTATTCGAGCTGGAGTCGGATCCTGGCGAGGCCCGCGATCTTGCGGCCAAGGAACCGGCGCTGATGCGGGACTTGCTCGCGCGGATGGACGCGCGGTTGCGCGAAATGGGCGCCGCGATGGCGCGGCCGAACCCCAATCACGATCCCGCCGCGGCCTCCGCCGACGAGCCCCGTCGCGGCGAGCCGCGGGGCGGTGGCCAGCGCCGGGAAAAACGCTGATCCTCCGATGCGCGCCGGCTTTTCGCTTCCGTTTCGCACCGCCCTCCCGCTCCTGGTGGCCTGCAGCCTTGCGGCGGGGGAACCGGGCAACCGGCCCCGCCGCGAGACCCCGGTGGATCGCGGCACCGGTCGGGGGGAGGTGCGGATGCCACCGCCCGCCGCGCGGACCGAGGTGCCCGCCGATCCGTGGACGCTGCTGCTCGCCCGGCCCACGGACCGGAGCATGGTTATCAGCATTCGCTCGGTGGCCGATCGCGAGGGGCATGTGGAGTTCGGCCCCGCCTCCGGCAACCTTACGCGCCGCACGCCCCCGCGCCGCTTTCCCGCCGGCGAAGCCGTCAGCGTGCTGCTCGATGGGCTGACCCCGGGCGCCCGGCACCAGTACCGCTTTGTCTCCCGCGATGCCGCTGGCGCCGAGGCGGCCAGCCCCAGCCACTCCTTCACCACGGCCCGGCCGTCAGGCGCTCCCTTCGTCTTCACCGTCCAGGCGGATTCCCACCTCGACCAGGGGGTCGACACCGGTGCGTACCGCAAGTCCCTGGAGCACGCGGTCGCCGCGGGCACTGATTTCCACGTGGACCTCGGGGACACGTTCATGACGGACAAGTACCTCCGCCCGGAGGACGCGCGTCCCCATTACCTCGCGCAACGCCACTACCTCGGGATCGTCGGCCGGGTCGCGCCGGTGTTCCTGGTGCTGGGTAACCACGACGGGGAGCAGCGGGGCAGGGCAGGGAGCGGGCTGGATCCGTCGACTGAGTGGTCCAACGGAATGCGGCGCTCCCTCTTTCCCAATCCCGTCCCGGACGCCTTCTACTCCGGAAACCCGGAGCCCGTTCCGGGCTTGGGGTTGATTGAAAACTACTACGCGTGGGAGTGGGGCGATGCCCTGCTGATCGCGCTGGACCAGTACTGGACCTCCGCGCGGGTCCGGGCGGTGGAGGAGAACTGGGGCCGGACTTTGGGGCGGGCTCAGTACGACTGGCTGCGCCGCGTCCTCGCCGGAAGCCGCGCGCGCTACACCTTTGTCTTCATCCATCATCTGGTGGGCGGGGAGACCCGCGAGGGCCGCGGCGGCGCGGAAGCTTCCCGTTTCTTCGAATGGGGTGGGCGAGATCTGGAGGGGCGGGACCGTTTCGCGGAGCGTCGTCCCGGTTGGGACGCGCCGATTCACGACCTGCTCGTGCGGCGGGGCGGGGGAGTGGCGGTCTTCCACGGCCACGATCACCTGTACGCGTACCAGGAGCGCGATGGGGTGGTCTACCAGTTGGTGCCCCAGCCGGGCCACAGCCGTTTCGATCAGACCCGCAGCGCCGCGGAATACGGGTATCGCTCCGGCGTCATTCAAGGGGCCGCCGGCATCCTGCGGATCTCCGTCGGGCCGGAGCGGGCCGTGTCGGAATATGTCCGCGCCTATCCGGATTCCGCGGAGGGCGGGACGCGTCGGAGCGGGTCGGTTTCGCACCGCTGGGAACTGCCCCCGCGCGTCACGCGCTGAGGCGCGCCGCGCGGGCGGAAATCGCAGTTGACATCCCGGGCGCCTTGGGAAGTTCTGATCGCTCCTTGGTCTGGCTTCCTAGCTCAATGGTAGAGCAGCTGACTCT
>SYDD01000328.1 GCA_005786775.1 Opitutaceae bacterium | reverse complement strand
GAGTAAATCGACTCCTCCGTCGCGTCGAGGCGCACGGGCACCGAGGAGGCGAGGAAATTAATGAGGACCAGCCCGACGAGCAGCAGGCCGATAGCGAGGGTTTTGCTTCCAGTTTTCATGGGCGGCGAGGCGGGCGGTTCAGCGTTCGAGGACGACCACGTTGAGGAAGAGCGTGAAGCCCATCAGGGAGAGGAAGAAGATCACGTCCTTTGGATCGATGATCCCCTTCGTGAAGGCGTCGAAATGGGTGATGAAGCTGAAGTTCGACAGGGCGTCCGCGAGCACCATCGGCAGCAGGCCCTCGAGCGTATCGGTGAAGCTGCTGAAGCCGAGGAAGAGCAGCCCTGCGCAGGCGCCCAAGCTGATGACGAAGCTGATGACCTGATTCTTGGTCAGCGCGGAGGCGAGGGCGCAGACCCCGAGGTAACCGCCGGCCATTAGCACCGCCCCAAGGTAGGTCGTGAGGATCACGCCCCAGTCTGGATCCCCAAGGTAGCCCACCGTGAAGGCCATCGGGAAGCTGGCTACGACCGCGAGCGTGAGGAACGCCCAGCCGGCGAGGAACTTGCCCAAGACGGCCTCCAGCGTGGTGATCGGCAGGGTGAAGAGCAGTTCGACCGTGCCGGAACGCTTTTCCTCTGACCAGAGCCGCATGCCCACCGCAGGCACGAGGAAGAGAAATAACCAGGGAAAGAAGGTGAAGTAACTGTCCATCCCGGCCACGCCTGCGCGGAAGAAGCCGCCGTAGCGGGAGAAGGCGAGGGAGACCGAGATGAACAGGAAGGCGATCAGGAACACGTAGGCGACGGGCGACCGGAAGTAGCCCAGGAACTCACGTTTGAAGATCGGGACGATGTGACGCATGGCGGGGACGAAAGGGTTGGGGAGACGTTCAGAGGTCGCCGCGGGTGAGTTCGCGGAAGATCTCGTCGAGGCGGGCGCCGGGCTTGCGGGCCCGCATCTGCGCGGGAGTCTCGTCGGCGACCACCTTGCCCTGCGAGATGATGATCACGCGGTTACAAATGGCCTCCACTTCCTCAAGGATGTGCGTGGAGAGGATGACCGCCTTGGCCTCCGCCATCCCCTTAATGAGGGTACGCACCTCGTTCTTCTGGTTAGGATCGAGTCCGTCGGTCGGTTCATCGAGGACCAACGCCGCTGGGTCGTGCAGCAGCGCCTGCGCGAAGCCGACGCGCTGTTTGAAGCCCTTGGAGAGGGTCTCGATGGTCTGCTTCCGCACCGGCGTGAGGTGGGTCAGCTGCACGGCACGATCCACTTGCGCGGCGCGCGCCGCCGCGTCCCGGTAGCCACGGATCTCAGCGATGAAGCCAAGGAACTCCTCCACGGTCATCTCCGGATAGGCCGGGGCGCTCTCCGGCAGGTAGCCGAGCTTGCCCTTCACCGCTACCGGGTCCCGCGTCACGTCGATCCCGTCGACCGTGGCGGATCCCGCGTCGGGCCGCAGGAAGCCGGTGATCATCTTCATGGTGGTGGACTTGCCCGCCCCGTTGGGGCCGAGAAAGCCGAGGATGTCGCCCCGATTGACCGAGAAGGAAACGCCGTCGACGGCGCGCTTCGGTCCGTAGGTTTTGACCAGGCCTTTGACTTCAATCATGCGATGGAGGGGTGGAGGAGGGAATTCGTCTGAGGCCGGGCCGCGGGGAGGGACGCGCACCGGCTGGGAAACACGCGAGAAATTCAGGAGATGCGTCTGCGCAAGTAAAAAGGGCAAGACCTGAAAACGGGAATCGGGGCTAGGCGGGACTGGACGCGGTGGCGGCCGGAAGCCCTTCCCGTTCTGTCCGGAGCCGCAATTGCCCGCAGGCTGCGTCGATGTCGTGCCCCTTCTCGCGCCGGAGCGTGACCGAGACCCGGGCCGCCCGGAGCACGTCCGCGAACTTTTCCTGCCGGGTCAGACTGGGTCGGCGCCAGTCCAGCCCGTCTACGGTGTTATAGGGGATCAGGTTGACGTGCGCGTGGAGGTCGAGGGCGATGTCCCGCAGCTTGCCGGCCTGCTCGAGGCTGTCGTTCACATCCTCGATCAAAATAAACTCCAGGGTGACCATCCGCCCGTGCCGGGCGCTGAAGGTACGGATGGCCGGGATTAACTCGGCAAGCGGGTAGGCTTTGTTCACCGGCATGATCCGCTCGCGGACCTCGTCCGTGGCCCCGTGGAGCGAAATCGCGAGGCGGAAGCCGAGGTCCTCCTCCGCCAAGCGCAGGATCTTCGGGACCAAGCCGCTGGTGGAAAGGGTGATGCGCCGCGCGCCGAAGCCTAGGCCCCATTCGGCGTTAACAATCCGCAGCGCCTGCAGGGTGGCATCATAGTTAGCGAGCGGCTCACCCATTCCCATTACCACGATGTTGTCGAAGGAGGCGAGCTCTGCACGGGCGCGGGGGGTGCGG
Organism: Opitutaceae bacterium; assembly: GCA_005786775.1. Lineage (GTDB taxonomy): Bacteria > Verrucomicrobiota > Verrucomicrobiia > Opitutales > Opitutaceae > ER46. Next base: position 13,691 of record SYDD01000328.1, on the reverse strand, counting down.
GCGTCCTCTCGGTGGCAGACTTGGAGGAGTTGCGCGACAATCTCGCCGGCGTGCAGGTCGCGCTTGAGGCCCGCGAGGCCGCTGGCGCAGAAGGCGCACGCCATCGCGCAGCCGACCTGAGTGGAGATGCAGATGGTTTTCCGCGAGTGTTCCAGGCCGACGCCCTCCTGGGGCGCGCGGATGATTACCGTTTCAATCAGGGACTGATCGCCCAGCTCGAGCAGCAGCTTGTCGGTGACGTCCTCGGACTGGCGGTTCAGGACGAGCCGGGCTGGCAGGAGCTCAAAGGTTTCCGCCAACCAGGACCGCAGTGGCTTGGGCAGGTTGGTCATCTCGTCCCACGTGCGCACGCGCTTCTTATAGAGCCAGTCGAGGATCTGGCGCGCCCGGAAGGCGGGCTCGCCGTGCTCTCGCAGCCGGGCGGTGAGCGACTCGAGGGATTCGCCGGTCAGGGCGGGACGTGCGGGCAGATATTTCATGCCGGCGGGGTGCTCAGGCCCGGGCCTCGTGGAGGGCTACGATGCCCAGGGTAAGGCGGCGGGCGGACACGGCGGTAAAACCCGCGGCGCGGATTTCCTGGGCGAGGGCCTCGTGGTCGGGGAAGGCGTCGATCGAGGTGTTCAGATAATCGTAGGCGGGCCGGTCGCCGGTGACCCAGCCGGCGATATGGGGAAGCAGGTGGCGGAGGTAGAGATAGTAAAGCGGCCGGAACCAGCGGTAAGGTTGGGAGAACTCGAGGACGTAGAGGTGTCCGCCGGGACGCAGGACGCGCCGCAGTTCCGCGAGGCCACGCGCGCGATCGGCCAGGTTACGGAGCCCGAAGGAAATGGTGGCCGCGTCCTGCGAGGCGCTGGCGAGGGGCAGATTCAGGCCGTCGCCGGGCGCGAAGGTCACGTGCGCGTAGCGCCCGGTAGGCGCGGCCCGCTGTTTTGCCTCAGCCTGCGCGAGCATCGGGGGGCAAAAGTCGAGCCCCAGCACGGGGATGCCGGGCCCAAGGGCACGGGCGAGGGCAAAGGCGACGTCGCCGCTGCCGGTGGCGACGTCCACCACCGAGCCGGGGGCGCGGCGACGGACGGCGGCGACGAGCCGCCGGCGCCACCAGCGGTCGAGCCCGCCGGATAGAATCACGTTGGCGACGTCATAGCCGCGGGCAATGCGCCCGAACATCGATTGGACGGCCTGGGGGTCCGGCGGAGACACGGGGCGACAGGCGTCGAAAACCGCCCGGAAGGCAAGCCGGTCATAAGAGTTGACGTAATTCATCACCGGCAAATACTTTAGGCGGAGTCGAAACGTTCCGAATAACAAAGACACCCCCATGTCGAACCTGACCAAACGTGAGATCGTGCTGGAGATCTACAAGAAGACGGGCTTCCCGCAGAAACAGATCGTGGACACGGTGCAGCAGACGCTGGACATCATCCAGGCCGCACTGGCGGACGGGCGGAATGTAGAATTACGCAACTTTGGCGTTCTGGAAGTGCAGGTGCGCAAGCAGCGCGTCGGTCGCAACCCGAATAAGCCAGAGGCGGAGGTCATCATCCCGCAGCGAGCCGTAGTGAAGTTTAAGTCCGGCAAGGTGCTCAAGCAGCAGTTGAAGAAGATCGATCTCGCGAAGATCCAGCCGTTTAGTCCGGCCGAGGAGAAGGAAGGGGGCTGATCCCGCCGGGGGCGGCGCGGTTTTTTGGTTCGCTCTGACGCGGCGTGCGCCTTGAGGTGAGGCGCGATGGCCTCGTTCCAGACCCTGCCCGGTTTCCGGGAATTCTATCCGGAGGACCTTGCCCTCCGCAGCCACCTCTTCCGCCGCTGGCGGCAGACGGCCGGGGTCTTCGGGTTCGCGGAGTACGATGCGCCGGTGCTCGAGCCGCTGGACCTTTACCGGGCCAAGTCGGGGTCCGAGATCGAGGCGCAACTTTTCAGTTTCACGGACAAAGGGGGCCGCGAGGTGGCGCTGCGCCCGGAGATGACCCCGACGGTGTGCCGGTTGGTGGGGGCTCGGGCGAATACCCTCCGGCGTCCGATCAAGTGGTTCAGTATCGGTGAGTTCTTCCGCTACGAGCGGATGCAGAAGGGACGGGGGCGTTGCTTCCACCAGTTCAACGCCGACATTTTTGGCGAGGCCGGACCGGAAGCGGAAATCGAGCTGATCGCGCTGCTGGTGCAGTGCCTCGCGGCCTTCGGGCTCACTGCCGACGACTTCTACATCCGGCTGAGCGACCGCAACCTCTGGTTCTACTACCTTGAGGCGCTGGGCCTAGATGAGCCCCGGGCGCGGATGGTCCTGGCGGTGGTCGACAGATACGAGAAGAACGGTGACGCTGCGTTCACGGCCTACACCGAGGCATTTGGTCCGCTGCCGGAGGACCTGAAGACCCGCGTTCTCGCGTTCCTCGGAGTGAAGTCCCTGCCCGCGCTGGAGGCGATGCTGGCGCCGCTAGGCGGGGAGAAGCTGGCGGCCCGGCTAGCCGAATGGCGGCAGGTGCTGACGGCGCTCGACGCGATGGGCCTCGGAAGCTTCGTTACGGTCGATCTTGGCGTGGTGCGGGGCTTGGCCTACTACACGGGATTTGTGTTCGAGGCCTTTGACCGCCGCGGTGACTTGCGCGCCCTAGCGGGTGGGGGGCGCTACGACGATCTCGTGAAGAAACTCGGCGGGCCGGACCTGCCGGCGGTCGGGTTCGCGATCGGGGATATGACGTTCTCGCTGCTCCTTGAGCAACGGGGCCTGCGGCCGCCTCTCGTGAGCGCCCCGGATGTCTACTGCGTGATTGGTGGCGCAGCGGAACGGCTGGCGGCTTTTCGGGAAATCCACGCCCTGCGGGCTGCCGGGTTCCGCGTCGAGTACCCGTTGCGCGACCTCGCGTTTGGCAAGCAGTTCAAGGCCGCCGCGGAGTCTGGCGCCCGGCTGGCGTTGATCTTCGGCGGCGATGAGTTGGCGCGCGGGGTCGTCAAGGTCCGCGACCTTGGTCAGCGGAGCGAGGTGGAGGCGCCGCGCGACGCCGTGGTGGCGCATGTACGCGACCTGCTATCCGGGAACGGTTAAAGGTCCGCGGGGCCGAACGCGTGTGGCAGCAGGGCGGCGAGGGTCGTCTCCACGCGGCCCTTCCCTGCGCAGACACTGAGGACCGGCACGCCCGGGCCGAACTCTTGGAGCACCTGGCGGCACGCGCCGCAGGGCAGGGTGGGGGTGGGGGTGGGCGTGTAGACCGCCACCGCCCGTAACCGACGGCTGCCCGCGGCCACGGCGGTGAAGATGGCGGTGCGTTCCGCGCAGTTGGTGAGGCCGAACGAGGCGTTCTCCACGTTGCAGCCGGTGAACACGCGACCGTCCGCCATCAGCACGGCGGCGCCTACGGGAAACCTTGAGTAAGGGGCGTACGCGGTGGCGGCGGCCCGGCGGGCGGCGGCGACTAAGCGCCGACGCTGGGAGGCGGTCAGAGCGGAGGGCATCGGTGCGCAGGCTGGGGCGCCTCAGGGCGCGACTTCGTAGATCTCGACCAGCGCATTGCCGGTCTGGGCGTTCGGCCCCGCGTTGGAGGGGCCGGTGACCACCGCCGTGTATGCGCCGGGCTCGAGGTAAACGAGGAGGGCGGCGTCGAGACTTTGCGTCCCGAGCGCGAAGGCACGTACGGCAACGGACGTCTCGCGGATCAGGTTCGCCTCTGGGTCGCGGAACCAGTCGTCGTTCGTCCGCACGAGCGTGGAGCCGCGGAAGAGGTTGAGCTGGGGATTGGCGAGGACCCCGGGAACGTTAAACGGGGCGTTGCCCAGCGTCGGGCCGACCGCACGGATGAGCACGCGCTGGGGCGCGGTGCCGCTGATGACAAAGCCGGCGATCAGCGGGGCCTCGGGGGCGACGGTGGTGCGCGTGGAGGCGTTGGTGAAACGGCGGGTTCCCGGGGCCTCGCCCGCCGCGGGCACGCCATAGAGTTCGGCCAACACGATGCCTTGCCCGCCGCCCACCTGCGCGGTGTAAACGCCGGCCGGCAGGGGTGCGAGCAGGGCGGCGTCGGCGCTACCCGGCGCTAGGGCGAAGGCGCCGGTGGCCGTCGCGGCCGCGGCACGGGCCGCGGCCCCGGCGGCCGGCTGGCCCCAGTCGTTGTTCTGTGCCAGGGCGGTGTTCACGCGGGAAAGCTGCAGGTTCGGGTCCGGTAGTGCCCCCGCGACGTTAAAGGGCGGGCGACTGATGCTCGGTCCGACCGCGCGCAGTAGCACGGATTTTACAGCCGAACCGCCCGTGGCGAAACCGACGATCAGCGGCGCGCCCGGCAGAGTGACCCCGCGGACGGAAAGATTCACCAATTGCTCTTGGCCGAGGAGCGCCTCGACGGCGCCGGCGAGGGTACCCGTGGCGCCCGCGGCGGTGCGGACCGAGCCCCGGACCGCACCCGCCGCGAAGCCCAGATCCAGCGCGGCCCCGCCGGCGGAGGTCACGCGCAAGCGGCCGGTCGCGTCCAACCGTCCCGCCGCGGTGTCCGCGGCCGCACCACTGGTCGTGACCACCAAGGCCTGACCATCGGGGGCGACGATCGCGTGTCCGCGGCCACCGGCGCTCCCGACGAGGGCCAAGCGGTACAACCCCGCCGCGGTGGTGGGCGCGTCGGTACGGATCCTCGTTCCGGTAAAGTTTTCATTGAGCGCGGCGAGGGTCAGCTGAGCCGTGCCCGCGACCTCGTCGAGCGTCCCGCTGGCGACGAAGGCTCGCGGGGTCGCCTCGCTGGTGGAGCCGGCGCCGCGCACGTTGCCGCGCAGGTCCACGGTGGCGTTGAGCAGCGCCACCGCGGTGCCGCCCGAGGGAAGGGGCGCGAGCAGCGCGGCGGTGCCGTCGGCGCGCACGCGCAGGAAGCCCTCGGTGCCCCCGGAGAGCCGGCCGGCGTAGGTGCCGGTGAAATCACGCACGGTCACGGTCAGGTCGGCGACTGCGCTGGTGGCGGTACCGAGTGCGTTGCTGGCGACGACGTCGTAGGCGCCGGCCGCGGCCGCCGTTACGGGGGTCAGGCGCAGCGTGGTGCCGGTCTGCCCGGCCAGTGCGGTGCCGTCGCGCCGCCATTGCAGCGTCGGAGCGGGATAGCCGGCCACCTCAACGGAGAGCGTGGCATCGTCACCGGCCGTCACGGTCTGCGCGGCGGGCGGACGAGTGAAGACCGGCGCCGCCCGGACGGTCACCTGGGCAGCGCTGGTGTCGCTGCCCGCGAGGTTCGTCACCGTCACCGCGTAGCGGCCGGTATCGGCGAGGGTGAGCCCGGCGAGGGTGAGCTCCGTGCGCGTGGCGCCGGGGATCGCGAAGCCGTCGCGACTCCATTGGAAGGCGGGCAGGGGGGTGCCCACCGCGGCGGCACGAAGGGTGAGCTGGGTGCCGGCCAGCGGCGACTGTTCGCTCAGCCGAACGGTGAGATAGGGGGCGAGGCTACCGACCAAAAACCGAATCGTGCGCTGCACGGGATCCGCAGCGGCGTAGGTAGCGTTGCCGGCCTGCGTCGCCCGCACCACGACGTCGCCGCCTTGACTGGAGAGTAGGTTGCCCGCGAGTGAGGCCGCGCCCGAGACCAGTGTGACGGTCACCGGTAGTCCCGACGAGGCCGTGGCGGTGAGCCGGACGCCGCTGCCGGCGGCGACTACGAGCGAAGGGAGATCGAGGGTGATCGTCTGCGGGCGCTGGGATACGAAGACCCAAGCCGGCAGGCTAGTGACGCTCCCACCCGGAGTGGTCACGATTACCTCGTAACGGGCCCGCGGGATCGCAAGCGAGGCCGCAAACATCAACACCGGGGCGTTTTCCCCGGGCAGGTTGGCCCCTTCGCGCCGCCATTGAAATGAGAGATTCGCCCCTTCGGCCGTGACCCGCAGGATGACGATGTCGTCCGGATAGACGCTCGCGCCCTCGGGCTGGCTGGAGATCGCGGGGGGCAGGGGAGCCTGGCCCCGCAGGGACGTCACGGCCAAGAGGAGGCAGAAAGCGAGGAATCCGGGGCGCATAGGGATTTTGAAACAAGCGGAAGACGCGATGTCCACGGCGGGGTTGCGCGAAAAGAGGAGGGGGGCTTGCCCGGCGGCGGGCGTGGTTTCCGCCTGACAAGACCGTTTACATCCTTCCGCTTTGCTGCCAGCGTCTCTGGGTGGCCGCTCCGCCCGGCCGCCGCCTCCATCCGCATGCGCCTTCGTCTCTTCCGAGCCTCCTGCCTCGCCCTCGCCGCCTTCGCCGCGGGTAACCTCCAAGCCCAATCCCCCGCGGCGCCCGCTCCGCCCCGGACCGAGGAAGACACCGTCAACCAGATCATGCTGCCGGACGCAGACTTGGACACGGTGCTCAACGTCTACGAGCAGCTCACCGGCCGGATTGTAATCCGCCCCCAACAACTCACCGCGGCGACCTACAACTTAAGGATTAAGCAGGCGGTCACCAAGGCGGAGGCGATCATCGCGATCGAGACGGCGCTCGCGGTGAACGGCATCGGCCTTTCGCCGCTGGGCGACAAGTTTCTCAAGGTGGTAAACATTCAAGCCGTGCGCCAAGAGGCTCCGGAAATGATCACCGGCTCCGCCTTCGAGCGGCCGGCCACGGGTAAGGCCGCCTCCAAGATGTTTACCCTGGAGTTCGCCCGCGCCCAGGAGGTGGCCCCGATGATCACCGGCCTCCTCAACGCGCTTTACGGGGGCCCGGTGATCCTCGCCTCCGCCAACGCCCTGCTGATCACGGATAGCATCAGCAATCTGCAGCGAATCGAGACCGTGCTCCAGCACATCGACCGGCCGAACACCGCCGGAATGAAACCAAAGTTCTACCAATTGAAGGACGCTAAGGCCAGCGACCTCGTAAATAAGCTCCGCGGCATCCTCACGGGCACGCTCCAGCAGCAGATCGGCTCGGCGACCTCCTACAGCGCCGACGACCGGACCAACCAGGTCATCCTCGTCACCGACCCGCGCCAGCATCCCTTCTTCGACGATCTGATCGAGCGTCTCGACCGCCGGGCCGACCCGAATACCCGCAACGAGGTTATCTACCTCAAACACGCCAAGGCCACGGACGTGGTCAACGTGCTCAGTCGCATTATCTCGGGCACGAACACCGCCCTGCAGCGGCAGGGGGGCACCGGCCCCCGCCCGGCGACGCCCCCGGCAAACCCCAACCAGCCCGCCCCGGCCGCGGCGCCGGCCCCCACGATCGTCTCCGCCTCGAATTCTCAGGGCGACGGCAACAACGAGTTCAGCTCGCTCATGACCGTGGTGAACGACGACCGGAGCAACGCCGTGGTCGTTTTCGGCACCTCGGATGATATCCGGCTCGTCCGTGCCCTGATCGACAAGCTCGACATCGTGCTGCCCCAGGTCCGCATCGAAGTGGTGATCGCCGAAGTCACGCTCGACGACCAGCACGCCAGCGGCATCAGTGCGCTCGGGCTGAAGATCGAGGGCGATAAGCTGGTCGGTTTCTCCGGCACCGCCGTCGGGATGGGGGCCACGGGCGGGGCCGTCTCCCGCGGCGCCGCGGTTTCCGGCTCCCGCGACCTCGCGGCCGAGATCTCGCTCAATACTACGCCGCGCTCGCGCAACAACGCGATCACGACCCAGCCCGCGATTGTCACCAGCCACGGTAAGCAGGCCAAGTTCTTCAACGGGGAGACCCGCCCGGTTGTCACCGGCACGATCCAGTCCGCCGCCGGCGTCAGCACCGGCCTCGCCTCCAGCTCCACCGTCACGCAGCAGCAGATCGGCACCACCCTCACGGTAACTCCCTTCATCGGCGTTGACGGCGCGGTGCAGCTCGACTTGGTGCAGTCGGTCGAGGACGTGATCGGCGAGGTCTTGGTGGACCAGAACAAGCAGTACGTGATCGGCCGGCGCGAATCCACCAACTACGTCTCCGCCAAGTCCGGCGACATCATTGTGATCAGCGGCTTCCGCAAGAACTCCTCCCTCCGCAGTTCCAGCCGTTTCGGCCCCATCCCGATCCTCGGCGACCTGCTTGGCTCGCGCTCTCGCGGGAAGACGGTCTCGGATCTCGTGTTTTTCGTCCGACCGGTGGTTCTTACCAACACGCCGGCGATCGACAACGCCGACGCCTTCCGCCGGATCGACAGCTGGCCCTCGCGCGACGAGGTTAAGAAGGAGCTGGATCCCTCCTACGTCGCCCCGCCGCGCTCCGCGGTCGATCGCCTCCTTGGGAAATGAGCGCCTTGGCGGACCTTCAGGCCCCCGCCACGGGGCTTTTGCCCACCGCGCTCGCCGACCAGCTTACGGACGAGCAGCGCCAGGCGCTCGCTGAGGCCCCGCGCGGCCAGCGGCTCGCGATCTTGGCGGCCGCGCTCGCGCGGCCCGAGGCCGAGGTGCTCACCGCCCTCGCGGCCGCCTGCAGTTTAGACGTCGCGAGTAACCTAGAGGCCGATGCCGAGGCCCGCGGTCTCCTGCCGGCCCGCCTGGTCCACGAGTACCAGATCATCCCTCTGCAGCTGGCCCGCACGGGTAGCACGCCGGCCGTGCCGTTGCCCGACCTCGACCGTCCCCTCCATCTCGCCGCGGCGTGGCCGCCGGACGCGGATATGGCTGCGTGGATCCGCACGTTCACCGCCCGGCCGTTGCGGTGGCATCTCGCGGTGCCCGAGCGGGTGCACCAGTTAATCATCGAGAATTTCGGCGTCGGCGCAGGTTCGCTCGAAGATGGGCAGGAGGACTACATCGCGCCCGCGGTCCAGTCCGGGGCAGAGGAGGTGGTCGACGAGGAGGCGGCGGTGGTCCGGTTCGTTACGGACGTCATTTCACAGGCTGTGGCCGACCAAGCCACGGACATCCATTTCGAGCCCCAGGAGGCTCAGCTGCGCATCCGCTACCGCGTGGATGGCCTGCTCGTGCCCGTCCCCGTCCCGGAGAACCTCCTGCGATTCCAAGACGCGATCATCTCCCGGCTCAAGATCATGGCGCGGATGAACATCTCGGAGAAGCGCCTGCCGCAGGACGGACGCATCAACTTCCGCGCCGGCGGTGTCACCCTCGACATCCGCGTTTCGACGGTCCCGACGATCTACGCGGAATCGATCTCCCTGCGCCTCCTCAACCAGAAGAAGGAGGCCTACACGATGGACCGCCTCGGGATGAGCGCGGAGGAGCAGGCCGCGATCGGCGAGGTGCTCGACACGCCGCACGGCATCATCCTCGTCACCGGTCCGACTGGCTCCGGTAAGAGCACCTCGCTCAATGCCTTCCTGCGGAAGATCAATTCCACTGACCTACGCATCATCACCATCGAGGATCCGATTGAGTACGAGGTACCCGGGGTGAACCAGATGCAGGTGCGGCCGGAGATTGGCCTGACCTTCGCGGACGCCCTGCGCCACGTGCTGCGGCAGGACCCAGATGTGATCATGGTGGGTGAGATCCGCGACAAGGACACCGCCGAGATTGCGATCCGCGCCTCGCTAACGGGACATCTGGTGTTCTCGACGCTGCACACGAACGACGCCCCCGGCGCGATCACGCGCCTGGTCGACATGGGCATCGAGCCCTTCCTAGTGGCGTCGGCGATCGAGCTGGTGATCGCGCAGCGGCTAGTGCGGCGACTCTGCCCGGAGTGCTCCCGCCCCGCTCCGATCTCGCGGGTGAAGCTGGACGAGAGCTTGGCGATCCTCGGCTGCGATCCGAAGGAGGCCGCAAATGTGACTGAGTTGTCGGCGCCGGTGGGCTGCGACCGCTGCCGGGGCACGGGCTACCGCGGCCGTATTGGCATCTTCGAGATTTTCCGCCTTAACGAGGAGATGCACCAGCTGGTGCTTAAGCGGGAGAGCACGCGAACCCTCGCCGAGTGCGCCCGTCGCCACGGGATGCGCACCCTCGGACAGAGCGGCTGGGAGAAGGTCCGCCGCGGTCACACCACGTTCGATGAGGTGCTGCGGGTCATCACCGTGGTGGATAAGTGATGCCCCGCTTCGCCTACAGCGGACGCGATCGCGCGGGCCAGCCGGTTTCGGCGGAGCTTGAGGCCCCCTCGCGCCGCGATGCCCTGCGGGTCCTGGCCGCTCGCGGCGTGCAGGCGCGTACGGTGGAAGAGCTGGCCGCCGGCCAGGCGGTGGCGCGCCGCCCGGCCGAGAACTGGACTGCGCGCGTGCTTACCCGGCGCGAATGCCTACCCTTCCTAGAGTCGCTTTATGATTTGGTCCACAGCGGGCTGTCCGCCGGCGAGGCCGTGCGGCTGCTGTCGGTCCGTATTCAGGAGCCGCGACTGCGCCGGCTTGCCAGCCAGCTCTGGGAACGGATCAGCGAGGGTGCGCCCCTGTCGCGGGCGATGGCGGCGAGCCCCGAGGTCTTCGAGCCGTCGGTGACCAACCTAATCCAGGCGGGCGAGGCTACGGGTTCGCTGAACGACACCCTCGCCCGGCTGATCGTGCACCTGACGGAGCAGCGCGAGCTGCGGCGGCAGCTGTTCGCCGCGCTGGCCTACCCGGCGTTCATGGTGGTGGTTGCGGGGGGGGTGATCGTGTTCTTCCTCGTCTTCTTGCTGCCACGGCTGAAGACGCTCCTTACTTCGCTCGGCGGCAAGATGCCGGCCTCGACCTCGCTGCTGATCGGGCTCTCCGAGTTTCTGCTCAGCCCTTGGGGCGTCGGGCTCGCCGTGGCGGCGGTGGCGGGCTTCAGCTCGTTCCTGGGCTGGCGGCGCACGGCGGCCGGCCGGGCCGCGACCGACGCGTGGCTGCTGCGGCTGCCGCTGACGGGCCCGTTCGTGGTGGCGCAGACGGTGCTCGCCTTCGCCCAGACGCTTTCCGTGCTCCTTGAGAACGGCATCACGGCGGCGGAGGCGCTGCGGATGACGGAGAAACAGATCGGCAACACGGTGCACCGGACGGCCTTCCAAGCGGCGATCGCACGCGTGCTTGAGGGCGAGGCCCTGTCGGCCGCACTCGGCCGCACGGGCTGCTTTCCGGCGCTAGTGCTCGACCGACTCGCGGTCGGCGAGAACACGGGCAACGTCGTGCCCAGTCTCAAGCAGATCGCTGTAGCCTACCAAAAGCGGATTTCCGGGCAGCTAAACATGTTCACTAAGGTGATCGCCAGCGGGGTGTTGATGGCAGTGTTCGTTTTCGTCGGCTTCATCGCCTTCGCCATCGTCAGCGCCGTCTTCCAGGTCAGTTCGAGCTTCAAGCTTGGGGGTTGAGCGCGCCCGGCGCGGCCGCGCCCGACCCCCTTTTTTCCGTTCTCCCCTCCTCAGAGGTCGCGGACGTGCAGGTTGGTGAAGACCCCGCCGGCGGTGGCCGGGACAAGAGCGAACGGTCCCCGCACCGGGAGCCCGGCGGGCAATGCCGCCTCGGCGACCGCGCCGCCCTCGCGCGCGACGCGAACCTTGCCGGCCGCGACCGTGACGATGAAACGGCTGAATTTCCCGGGTTCCGCCCCCGTTAGGCGCACGGGATGGCCCCGCACCAGCACCACGGCCTCCGCGGGCCCGGCCCTGGGGGGCTGGTAATCGATGACGAACTCCGCCGCGCCTAGGTCGCCCGTGGTCACGAGAGAGGCCTCCGCACCAGCGCCAGCGCGGGCCGTGATGCGTCCGTTCCCGACGGTCCACGCGGCCTCCGTCGCCGCGCTGGTGCGCCAGCCGCGGAGGTCGAGCGCATTGAACAGGGCTCGCCAGCCCGGATCTACCGGGGCGGTCACGTCCGAGCCGGCGCCCGAGGAGGGGAGTTCCTTAATCCGCACGTTGCGGAATTCGACCGGGGAACCTTCCGACTCGAGCGCGAGGTAGCCCTTGCGGTAGTTCGCGTCGTCGCCGCCGCTCACCTCGCGGCCGTTGACGTGCAGGCGGAGGGAACCGTTGCGCGCCTCGATGCGGTAGTGGTTCCATTCCGGCGAAGGGCGGCTGCGGTCCTCGATCGGGAAGCTGCGCTTGCCGTTGGTGCGGCCGATGTAGCGCATCGTGGCCCCGTGGATGGCGAAGACGTCGCCGTGCACGGTGAACCAGTCCGAGGCCTTGCCGTTCTTGCGCTGGAAGTCCTCGGCGTAGCCGTGGTCGAGCGCCTGGACCTCGATCCCGCGGAGGAAGGGGACGCCGGGCGCGTTGATGGGCGAGCCCCACACGAAGACCCCGGAGTTGCCGCTCCGGCGCAGGTGGCGCCATTCGAGCTCGAGGATGAAGTTCTCGTACTGGCGTTCCGTACGCAGGCCGCCGATCGGCAGCCCGGTGCAGTGGATCACGCCGTCGCGTACACTCCAGGTCTCAGGGGCGCAGTTGCCATTCACCCAGCCGCTCAGGTCGCGGCCGTTGAAGAGCGGCACGAAGCCATCAGCGTCGGGTGCCGGGGCGGCGGCGGGCACCAGCGCGGGCAGAAGGAGCCACGGCAAGGCGTGGCGGAGGGGGGCGAGAAGGGTGGGGCGCATCCGAGCGTGATGGCCGCGCCGCGGGCGCCCTGCACGCCTGAAAATGAAGCTTCCCCGTAGCCGGTGCAGGCGCTTGGCTCGTCCCACCCCGATGCGCCCCGCTCTGCTCCCCGCCGCCCCGCCGTTGCCGCGTCGCGACTTTCTCGCCCGCTGCGGGCTGGGGTTCGGCGCGCTCGGCTTGGCGGCGCTGACCGGCACCCCGGCCGCGGCGGCAACCACCTTCGATCCGCTGCGGCCGCTTGCGCCGCGTGCGCCGCACTTTCCGGCCCGGGCCCGCCGGGTAATCCACATCTTCGCTAACGGCGGTCCTTCGCAAGTTGACACCTTCGACCCCAAGCCGGCCCTTGCGCGCTGGCACGGGAAGCCGCTCCCGCTCGAGCTTAAGACCGAGCGCCGCACCGGCGCCGCGTTCGCCTCGCCTTTCCGCTTCGCCCGCCACGGCCGCAGCGGCCTCGAGATTAGTGAGCTCTTCCCCCACGTCGCGGCCTGCGCGGACGAGCTTGCCGTCATCCGCTCGATGCGGGCCGACGTCCCTAATCACGAGCCCTCGCTGATGCTGATGAATTGTGGCGACGCGCGCCTGCCTCGGCCCAGCCTAGGCTCCTGGGTAACCTACGGCCTCGGCTCGGAGAACCAGAACCTCCCCGGCTTTGTGGCGCTGTGCCCCGGTGGTTACCCGATTCAGGAATCCCAGAATTGGCAGAGCGCCTTTTTGCCCGGGATCTTTCAGGGAACGCATGTCGATACCCGCCATCGAGAGGTGGAGCGGCTGATCGAGCACATCCGTAGCCCGCTCACCGGCCCCGCCGACCAGCGCTCCCAGCTCGACCTCCTCGCGCGCCTCAATGCCCGCCATGCGGCCACGCGCGAGGCCGATCCGCGGCTTGAGGCGCGGATCCAGTCTTTCGAGCTCGCTTCGCGGATGCAGCTCGAGGCCACCGACGCCTTCGACCTCGCCCGCGAACCGGCCGCGATGCGGGAGCGCTACGGCGACACCACTCACGGCCGGCAACTGCTGATCGCCCGCCGCCTGCTGGAACGCGGCGTGCGTTTTGTGCAGGCGTGGCATGGGCAGGGCCAGCCGTGGGACAATCACGACGACCTCGAGGTAAATCATCGCCGCCTAGCCCGCGAGAGCGACCAGGCGATCGGCGCCCTCTTGCGCGACTTGCGCGAACGCGGGATGCTGGATGAAACCCTAGTGATTTGGGGCGGCGAGTTCGGCCGCACGCCGGTGGTGGAGCTGCCCACGGCGGGCGCCAACGCGGGCAAGGTCAACGGCCGCGACCATAACCACCATGGCTTCACGATGTGGCTCGCCGGCGGCG
>SYDD01000327.1 GCA_005786775.1 Opitutaceae bacterium | reverse complement strand
TGAGGCCAAGCTGGATCCGCGGCACAGTTCCGCCAGCTTTTCCCGGGCCTGTCCGCCATCCAGGACCTGCTCGCTCCGGCGGCGCCGAAACCGATTTCCGCCCCGCCCGCGCCCCCTGCGTTGCCCAAGCCGGTCTCGGCACCGCCGCCGGTGTTCCCCCCGCCTCCGGTTTCGCGGCCCCCGATGGTGGTGGCCCCGCCTTCCGCTCCGCCCGCCGCCCGTCCGTCGGTCGTGGTGAATGCCCCCCCGGTCCGTTCGGCCCTGGTTACGCCGCCCCAGCGCCCGGCGGCCGTAATCGCGCCCGCTGCCCCGGCGCCGACTCTCGCGCCCAAGCCCCCCGCGCTGCCGCCCCGCGCGCCCGCCTCAGCTCCCGCGCCCGTGCTGGCCCCGAAGACCCCGCCCTTACCAGGCAGCGCTGCCCCGGCTCCGGTCGCCCACATCACCATGCAGGGCGACGTCAAGGTGCTCCACCTAAAGCCGCCCATCGTGGTGCGGGACTTCGCCGTCGCGTTGGGCCTGAAGCCTTTTAAGCTGATCTCGGAGCTCAATCAATTGGTGGGCTTCGCGGCCATGAACTCCACCATTGACGAGGCGGTCGCCCAAAAGGTGGCCGAGAAGTATGGCTTTCTGTTGGAGATCAAGCACCGCGGGGATGCCGCCGCCCAGCAAGCGGCGAAGGAGAAGAAAGAGAAGAAGCAGCCGGAGGAGGATGAATCTAAGCACCTCGTCTCGCGGCCCCCGGTGGTCTGCATCCTCGGCCATGTTGACCACGGCAAGACCTCCCTCCTAGACGCCATCCGCAAGGCCAACGTGGCCGCCGGAGAGGCAGGCGGCATCACCCAGCATATCGGCGCCTACCAGATCGAGTTCAACGGTCGGAAGCTCACTTTCCTCGACACCCCCTGCCACGCTGCCTTCACCAATATGCGCGCCCGCGGTGCCAGCGTTACCGACATCGCCATTTTGGTGGTGGCGGCGGACGACGGGTTCATGCCGCAGACAGAGGAGGCCCTCAAGATCGCTCTCGCCGAGAAGCAATCCCATCCGGAGCGCTTCGCCCTGCTGGTCGCCGTCAATAAGATGGACGTGAAGGGCGCCAATCTGGACCAGGTGAAAAACCAGATGCAGCAGCGCGGCATCGCCCCCGAAGATTGGGGCGGGGAGACCATCACGGTGCCGGTCGCCGCGATTAAAAACCAAGGCATTACCGAGCTGCTCGATATGATCCTGCTGCAGGCCGATGTCCTGGAGCTGAAGGCCAACCCGAAAGCCGAGGCCAGCGGACTGATTATCGAGTCTGAGATCGACTTCGGCCGCGGCCCCCTCGCCACGGTCATCGTCCAGCGCGGGACGCTGCGGGTGGGCGACGCCCTCGTGAGCGGTCCCAACTACGCCAAGGTCCGGGCGATGTTCGACGATCAGGGCCGCAACGTAAAGGAAGCCACCCCCGGTACCCCCGTGAGGGTCATTGGTTGGTCTGGCACTCCGGATAGCGGAGCCGCCTTCAAAGCGGTCAAGAACGCCCGGGAGGCCGAGCAGCTTGCTGAGGAGGAGACGCTCCGCCTGAAGAAAGAGGCAACCACGGCCGCCGCGGCCCCCAAGGAGGTCTCGGTCGAGCGGCTCTTCGCCAACATCGCCGCGACGCAGGCCAAGGTCCTCAAGGTCATTATCAAGACGGACGTCTTCGGCTCCTCGGAGGCGGTCCGGGTCATCCTCGACGGAATCAAGAGTACGAAGGTCCAGTTGGAGATCGTCTCCATCGAGGTGGGCCTAGTTACCAAGAACGACGTGCTGATGGCGGGGGCGTCCGGAGCTCTGATCATTGGCTTCCACACGCGCTTGGAGAATGGCGTCACGCCGCTCGCCAAGCACCACGGGGTGCGGATCGAGACTTACGACATCATCTACGAAATGGGTGACAAGGTCCGCGAGATGATGGCCGATCTGCTCGATCCCGACATCAAGGAGATTAAGACGGGTGCGGCCGAGGTCCGGCAGGTCTTCCCGCTGGCGAAGGGTTTCGTGGCCGGCTGTCTGGTCACCGAGGGCAAGATCAACCGCAATGCGAGCGCGCGTCTGCGCCGGGGTCGCGAGATCCTGCACGAGGGCCGGGTTGGGACCCTGCGCCGGTTCAAGGACGACGCCAATGAGGTCCGCGCGGGCCTCGAGTGCGGCATCAAGCTCGACGATTTCAACGGCTACGCGCCGGGCGACGTCATCGAGTGCTTTGAGGTGCAGAAGGTCCGAGCCTCCCTGTAGGCCCGGACCGTCCGCCCCGATCGTTCCCTCGGCGATGAGCAACCGTACGGTGCGCGTCAACGAGCTCGTTCAGCGCGAGCTGGGCGATATCCTGCGTCGCCGTTATCAGTCGGAAGCGACAAACGTAACCATCACCGAGGTTCGCGTCTCGCCGGACTTGCGAGACGCGCGGGTGTTCGTCGCCGTGGTGGGTGATGCGGAGGCCGCTGAGGCCAAGCTCCGTTGGCTGCGTGCCCAGGCTGGGGCTATCCGCGCCGAGGTGGGACGGAGAATTGTACTCAAGTACCTGCCCAAGTTCGAATATGTGCTGGATCATTCGGCTGCCCGCAGCGCGCGCATCCTGCAGGTGCTGGACGCGGTGACGCCGCCCGGGACCGTCCCGACCCTCGCGCGCGAGCCGGAGTCGAAGGAGTGAGGATGGAAGCCTTTTTTCCAGAGTTGCGGCCGGCCTTCACCCGTCTGCTAGACCGTGTGGCCGGCCTGCCGGTCGCCGTCTGTGGGCACGCGCGGCCCGATGGGGACTGCATCGGCTCCCAAGTGGCGCTAGCCCGGGTGCTGGCGGCCCGGGGGCAGGATGTCGTTTGCGTGAACGCGGACCCGGTACCCCGGCGCCTACAGTACTGCACCGGTGGGATGGAGTTCCGCCGGACGGACGACGCGCTGTGCGACCCGTTGGCTCGCGCGGCGATCTTTGTCGATTGCGCGGACCACGCCCGTGGCGGCGAACGCCTCAAGGCCCACTTCGCACGCCCGGTCGGAGTGATCGACCATCACCTCTCGAATGCGGGCTTTGGCGAGGTGAATCTCATCGAAAGGACCTCCGCGGCAACCTGCGAGATCCTTGCCGGACTCTTCCTGGATGCGGGGCTGCCCATCGATGCGGCGACCGCGCGGGCGCTCTATGCTGGGATCCTGACGGACACGGGGCAGTTCCGCTTCCAAGCCACCACACGACGCTGCTTCACTCTGGCGGGAGAGTTGGTGGCCCGCGGCGCGTCGCCGGCGGAAGCGGGATTTGAACTCTACGAGCGGGAGAGTCCGGGCAAGCTCCGCCTTCTGCAGCGTTTCCTCGCCTCGCTGCGGCTGGAGGCGGGCGGTCGGCTTTGCGTGGGCGTGTTGCCGGCGGGCATTTATGAGGAGACCGGTTCCAGCGTCGAGGACACCGAGGGGCTCGTCGACTACGCCCGGAGCATCGACGGGGTGGAGATCGGTGCCTTGGTCGAATGGCGGCCGGATGGCTCGGTCAAGGCCAGTCTCCGGGCCAAGGAGCCTTCCATGCGGGTGGATCTGGTGGCGGCGCGCTTCAAGGGTGGCGGCCACGCCTGCGCGGCTGGCCTCAGCGTGCCGACGCCACCCGCGGATTTCGAGGCTCGACTGTTGGCCGCGATGGCCGAGCGCCTAGCGCCGCCCGCCGCTCCCGCCTCCTGAATCATGCTTCTGCCCGCCAAGGAAATGGAGGGGATCCTCCTCGTGGACAAACCCGGGGATCACACCTCACATGACGTCGTCGCGCGCCTGCGCGGCAAGCTGCGAATGAAGCGGATTGGCCACGCGGGCACGCTGGATCCGATGGCCACCGGCCTGCTCGTCATTTTGGTCGGCAAGGCGACCCGGGTTTCCCAGTACCTGATGGGGGTCGACAAAGAGTATGAGGGTACCGTCGAACTGGGGAAGACGACCGACACCCAGGACGCGGAGGGCGAAGTGATGGAGACTCGGCCGGTGCCCACCTTGTCCGCCGCGGAGATCCAGACGGCAATAAACGGCTTCCTCGGGGACCAGTACCAGACGCCGCCGATGTATTCCGCGGTGAAGATCGATGGGGTGCCCCTGTACAAGAGCGCGCGGAAGGGGCAGGAGGTCGCGCGCGAGCCGCGTTTCATCCGCCTGATGGAATGGACGCTGACCGGCTGCGCCCTGCCACGGTTTGATTTCCGCCTCAAGTGCACCAAGGGCACCTACGTGCGCACCTTGGCGCACGACCTAGGTAACCGCCTCGGATGCGGTGCCCACCTCGCGGCCTTACGCCGCACGGGAGCGGGCCAGTTCGAGGTCGCGCAAGCGCTGACCCTGGATCAGATCAACGCGCTGACTCTCCCGGAAATCGAGCGTCGGTTGATCCCCGTGGTTGGGGCGGTTCCCCCCGTGGCCCTCTGAGCCGGTTCCTTGGTCATGCCGCCGGAAGCCCTCGCGAACCTCGCCGCGGTGCCCTTTTACCGTGCCCCGCTGCATCTGGCCGTGGGGATGTTCGATGGGGTGCACCAGGGCCATCAGGCGGTCATCCGTCTGGCGGTGGCGGCGGCCCGCGCCGCGGGCGGCAGCGCGGGGGTGCTGACCTTCTGGCCGCATCCGAGCGTGGTCCTGCGACCCGCGTCGCCCACTCGGGTGATGCAGGACCCGTCCGCCAAGGCGGAGGTGCTGCGCCGGTTGGGGGTAGACCTGATCCTAACGGAGCCGTTTTCCGCCGGAATCGCGGACGTGGAGGCGGAGGATTTCGTGACCTGGCTGCGGGCGCGCCTTCCGGGATTGGCCGGCCTCTATGTCGGGGAGAATTTTCGCTTTGGCCGGGCACGTCTGGGGGAGGTGGCCCTGCTGGCCCAGACCGGGAGGGCGGCCGGAATCGCCGTGGTGGTGTCTCCGCCCGTTCAGGTCGACGGTGCGCCGGTGAGCAGCACGCGGATCCGGGCGTTGCTGGTGGCCGGGGAGATGGGGGCGGTGGCGGGTCTGCTGGGGCGACCCTACGAATCTTGCGGCCCGGTGGTGCCTGGGAAGCGGCTGGGGCGCACGTTGGGCTTTCCAACCTTAAATCTGGTGTGGTCGCCGCCTGCTGCCCCTCGCTTCGGGGCCTACGCCGTGCGGGTGCGCGGCGCGAGCGGGCAGGCTCGACCCGGGGTGGCTAACTACGGCCTGCGTCCGACAGTCGAGCGGGCAACGGAGCCCCGCCTGGAGGTGCACCTCCTCGGCGAGTGTCCTTGGACGGAAGGAGAGATGCTGACCGTCGAATGGGAGCGCTTTCTCCGGCCGGAGCGGGCTTTCCCGGACGTCGCGGCGCTGCGGGGCCAGATCCTGCAGGACTGCGCCGCGGCCCGGAGCGCGCTCGGTCTGCCGCCCGCGTGAGCGCCGAGGTTTTTCCTTGCGCTGCGGCGGGCCGAGCCTGTTTCCTAAATTTCCTTCCGGTGCGGACCCTTAGCTCAGTTGGTTAGAGCGTTTCCTTGACATGGAAAAGGTCACTGGTTCGAGTCCAGTAGGGTCCACCATCGCGCAACTCATTCTCCATAAGTGATTAACCCGAGAATCAGTTTGTGGCTAAGCGCGGTAGTGGAATCGGCCGCCGCGCGGGTATTCGGGGCCGCCGGGGGGATGCTCTGCAAAGCTTCGGGGCTGTGAGCAGAGAAAAGACGCAGGTATTGCCGGAGGAGGCCGAGCGGGTAGCGACCGTGGGGGGGTGGCGCGTGGTCGTTCTCAATGACCCGGTGAACCTGATGTCCTACGTGGTGCTGGTCTTCCGCCGGGTGCTGGGTTTCGATGAGGCGACGGCGCGGCGCAAGATGCTTGAGGTGCACGAGCAGGGTCGTTCGGTGGTGTGGACGGGCCTGCGCGAGAAGGCCGAGGCGTACGCTTTCACGTTGCAGGAATGGCACCTTTCCGCGGTCGTCGAACCCGATGAAGCGCATTGAGGTCAAATTGGCGGTGCCCGTCGTGGCGCCGTTACTCGACGTGATCCGAGCGCTCGGCGAAGGCCCCCCGGTCGCCGCCCCCGGGGTCGTCGTGCCGCCGGATGCGGATCCCGACCTGAGGAGCGCGTGGATCGGCGAACTGGCGGCCGCGGAGGCCACCGAGGTGCGGGCCCTGTTGGGGTTGTTCGACGAGGTCTTTTTCCGGGAGGGGATCGTCGCTTTTGACGCGGAGAACGCCGAGGTGATCCTGCGTGCCTGTTCGGTCCTTCGCCTTCGCCTTCGCGAATCCTACCTGCGGGCGTGGGGGGATGATGCCTTGGAGAGCGGCGACGTGGAGGCGGGGCCTTTCGAACCTGGCGGCCACAAGGCGATGGCCTGTTTTCTGTTCCTCGCGACCGTACAGGAGCTGATCCTACAGCATCTCGGCGACAACATCGTGGCGAACTGATCGCCCCGAGTTCGCCGTTGACCGCAAGGGAGAGGGACCTAACCGTCAATGGCGACACTCTGTGGTGTGCGAGGTGCTTTCAATAACAGCTCGTTGCCTTAGGATTCCATCGGGAGCCGAAGTCCTCGGGAGGAATGTCAGGCCGTAAATCGGAAGACAGAAGAACCGGGGATGGCGCCCACCTTAACCTAAAAAGGTCTTGAGCCTTTGAGCATACGGCATCGGCGGAGTGTCATTTTCATATTTTCGAAAAATGAACCAGCTTTTACTAAAATAAGGGTTTGCATGGTGGGATTTTATAATTTTATGGGGTGTTTCACCTGAATGAACCCAAACCCCATCGAAGCTGTTACACGGTTACCGGGTAGCTCGCTCGAGACGCCTGCGGCGGGGTCCCCGCGCCGGATCTGGATCGTCGAGGATCATATCTCGGTGCGACAATTGCTCGAAGCGTTCATTAACCTGATCCCGGGTTTCAAGGTGGTCGGGGTGAGTGCGGGAGACGTGCCGGCGGGGGAAGCCGCCCAGCGGGGCGAGGTCGATCTGGTTGTGCTCGACCTGATGATTCCAGGGATCGGCGGGATCAACGCACTGCAGAAGCTGCGGGCTCTGCCGGTGGCGCCCCGCGTCATCATCTATTCGGGCACGACCACGGTGCACTCCTTGCAGCTCGCGCTGGCCCACGGGGCAGCCGGTTATGTCGATAAGGGGGACTCGATTGAGGAGCTCAAGGCAGGGCTGCAACGGGTGAGCGAGGGAGGGATTTACTTCAGCCAAGGGGCCAGCCGCCTGATGTCCTCGCTGCTGCGGAGTGGCCCGGGCGGAACGCTAAAGCTGGAGCCCACCGAGTTTCGAGTGCTGGAGCTGCTGGCGGGGGGATACTCCATCAAGGACATCGCGAAGGAGATGAAGCTTTCGGATCAAAAGGTGTATCGGATGCGTCAGAGCCTAATGGAGCGCGCCGAAGCCCGCAATGCCCAGGACCTTGTACGGTACGCCTTCGAGATCGGCCTTGTCGGGCTACATCGGGCCGGGGCGGAGGCGAGCGAGGCGGCGGCGCGCGCTGGCGATGGCCGCCGTCCCGACTGAACCTGCTGGGGCCCGGATTACGGGCGCGACCTTGCTTTCGGAACCCCGGATTTCCGCCGTCTTTCCTCGGCCGCACCCACCGCCACGGACGCTCGCGGCTTCTCTCCCCAGACCTTCGACTCTTTCTATGCCCACGCCACTCGCCCTCCGGGGTTTTCGCCCGGTCGCACCCGCAAGTTCGGGAACAGCGGGCGTCGGACTTGCCGTGCCGGCTGATTTCCAGCGGCAACTGGCGCACGAGCTGAAGAACCATATCGCTTCGCTGCAGAGCGCCTCGTATCTGCTTTCCCGGCACGGGAACGACCTGATGGCGGAGCGGGAGCGAAGGTGGCTGGCGACGAGTGATCGCTCCATCGAGGGCATGCGGCGCTTGGTCGAGCAGGTGGAGCAGTTGGAACGCGCCCTTGCGGATGCGGATCTGGGACGGCGGGAGACGGTTGAATTACGTGCGTGGTTGAATGCGCTTGGCGCCCGTGGCGGGGTGGGGGAGGACGGGTCAGCTTGGACGTGGGAGGTCGCGGCCGAGCCCAGCACACGCTGGTCCTTGCCCCGGCAGGCCGCAGACGAAGCTTGGCTCTGCCTGTTCGCCAATGCGGCCCGCTTCGCGGAACCGGGCACGCGGCCGGCGCTGCGGATTCGGGGGCGCGATGGTGGCTTGGAGCTGGAGGTAGAGAATGCTGGGACGGGGCTCTCGGCCGAGGAGGCGGGGCGGCTAGGCGAACCCTTCTTTCAGGGTCAAAACGCCCGGGGCCAGGGGGGCGCCGGGTTGGGGATTTCACTCGCGCTCGTACTGCTGACTCGTTGCGGCGGCGTGGTATGGCACGAGCGCCCCGCGGCGGACCGTACGGTTTTCCGTTCTTGGATCCCCGCGGAGCGCGTTCGTTGAGCGCCTTGCGGCGGTGGCGGAGGGAGGTTCGGGCGCGAACGGAGAGTCGCGGGCAATGTTTTCCGACCGC
>SYDD01000326.1 GCA_005786775.1 Opitutaceae bacterium | reverse complement strand
GGGGCGACGGCGCGCCGCGGCGCGTCCCCGGGTAGGGGCGCGGCGGCGGCCGGCGGTGGGGCGGGGTTTCAGCCGGCGGCGCCCGGGCCGGCACGCAACAGGCCGACCATCACTCCCTGGATCACCAACTCCTCGGCGGGCAGCAGGTCAGGGTAGCGGGGATTCTCGGCGCGCAGGAACGGGCGGCCGCGCTGGAGCAGGTAGCGCTTGAGCGTGGATTCCCCGTCGATCAGCGCGGCGACGATCTCCCGCGGGCGCGGTTCGCGCGGGGTTAGAAAGACAACGTCCTGGTCTAGGATGCCAGCGCCCATCATCGAGTCCCCGCGGACCCGGAGGGCGAACAGGGGGGAGGCCGCGTGGACCCCGAGCGTCGCGGGGTCCAGAGGCACAAAGGCTTCGGGTTCCTGTTCCTGGGCGGTGGGCAGCCCTGCCGGGATGGTCCCGTACAGGGGGATGCCGGCGGGGACGGGCGGGGTGGGGGGGAGCAGCCCGCGGGCCTTGCCCTCGAGACGGCGGAGCACGCCCTTGCCGATCAGGGCGTCGACGTGCCGCTTGACGCCGAAGGGGCTGGCGAGGCCGAAGTGGGCCTGGATCTCGCGCAGCGAGGGGGCGACACCGTGCTCGCGGTGGTGGGACTGGATGAAGCCGAGCACCTGCTGCTGGCGCCCGGTGAGCTGGTCGTTCATAGTGTCCAGGTGGACACTAGTAGCGCCTGATGGCAATCCCGAAGCGCACGCGGGGCGCGGGAGCGTCAGGGGCGCGCGCGGCGCCGGGCCGGGCGGCGGGGCTCGATGTTCAGGTAGGTCTTGTTGAGCATCTGGCTCTCGTAGAGCTCGAGCAGCCGGACGCCCTCGCGGGGCTTCACCTGGTCCTTGCGGGTGGCGGCGTCGATCTGCGCCTTCATCCGGCGGCAGAGGTCCTCCTGCTGGTACTGCACGCCCTCGATCACGTCGGCGATGCGGCTGCCGCTGAGCGCCTCCTCGATGTAGAACCCGTTCGGCTCGTCGTCCTCGAGGAACACGTGGACCTCATTCACGCGGCCGAAGAGGTTGTGCAGGTCGCCCATGATGTCCTGGTAGGCGCCGGTGAGGAAGACGCCCAGGTAGTAGGGCTTCTGGTTGAGCGGGTGGAGCGTGATGTAGTCCTTCACGTCCTGCAGGTCGATGAACGACGAGATCTTGCCGTCGGAGTCGCAGGTGATGTCGACCAGGATCGCGTTGACCGTGGGGCGCTCGTTGAGGCGGTGGAGGGGCGCGACGGGGAAGAGCTGCTTGAGGGCCCAGTGGTCGAGCAGGGACTGGAAAACGGAGAAGTTGCAGACGTACTGGTCGGCGAGGAGGCGGTTGAGGTCGTGGAGCTCCTCGGGCTGGTAGCCGGACTGGCGGCCCTCCTTGGCGATCTGCTCGCAGATCTGCCAGAAGAGCGACTCGGCGGCGGCGCGGTTCTCGAGGTCGAGGTAGCCGAGGTTGAACAGCGAGAAGGCCTCGTCTTTCTTCTGCAGGGCGTCGTGGAAGCGCTCCAGCCGGCCGAGCCGGGTGCGGTTGCGCAGCATCGCTTCGAGGTCCTGCACCACCTTGTGCTTCTGCTTCG
The DNA here is from genome assembly GCA_005786775.1 of Opitutaceae bacterium. Taxonomy (GTDB): domain Bacteria; phylum Verrucomicrobiota; class Verrucomicrobiia; order Opitutales; family Opitutaceae; genus ER46. The sequence continues at coordinate 9,122 of SYDD01000326.1, read as the reverse complement.
GCTGGTGCTGCTGGCCGAGCGACTCGCGCTTGTTGATGCGCTCGAACACCTCGACCACCAGCAGCGAGTGCGGGGCGACGATGGCGCGGCCGGACTCGCTGACGATGTCGGGCTCGGGCACGCCGGAGGCGTTGCAGATCTCGCGGATGTTGGAGACGACGTCGCGGGCGTACTCCTCCATCGAGTAGTTCATCGACGACTCGAAGTTGGTCCGGGAGCCGTCGTAGTCGATGCCTAGGCCGCCGCCGACGTCGAGGTAGCCCATCGGGAAGCCGAGGCGGGCGAGCTGGCAGTAAAAGCGAGAGGCCTCCACCACGGCGTTCTTGATCGTGAGGATGTTGGGGACCTGCGACCCGATGTGGAAGTGCACCAGACGGAGGGCCTGCTGGAGGCGGGCCGCGCGCAGCTTTTCGCAGGCGAACAGGATCTCGGCGGTGTTGAGGCCGAACTTGGCGTTGTCGCCGGTGGACATCGCCCACTTGCCCTCGCCGCGGGTCTGCAGCTTGGCGCGGAAGCCGATCAGCGGCTTCACTCCGGTCTCCTCGGAGATGCGGATGATGTCGTCGAGCTCTGCCAGCTGCTCGACCACGAGAATGACGCGCTTGCCCAGCTTGCGGCCGAGCAGGGCGAGGCGGATGTAGTCGTGGTCCTTGTAGCCGTTGCAGATGATTAGGCGCTGGGCGCCCTCGTGCATCGCGAGCGCGATCATCAGCTCCGGCTTCGAGCCTGCCTCGAGGCCGTAGTTGAACTCCTTGCCCGCGGCGACGATCTCGTCGACGACCTCGCGCAGCTGGTTCACCTTGATGGGGAACACCCCGCGGTAGGAACCCTTGTAGCCCTCATCCTTGATCGCCTTGGCGAACAGCGAGTTGAGCCGCACCACCTGATGGCGGAGCAGGTCCTGGAAACGGATCACCAGCGGGGCCTTCAGGCCCATCCCGACCGCCTCCTGCACCACGTCCAGCACGCGGATCCCCCGGCCGTCGAGCAGCGGCTGCACGTTCACGCAGCCAGAGTCGTCCACCGAGATGTGGCCGGAGCCCCAGCGCTTGAAACCGTAGTGCTCTTCGGACTTGGCGGACGACCAGGCGGTCGAGGATTTGCTTTTCAACGCGGTGCGGGGTGGGGAGTTATGGCTTGCTTTTGCCTTCAGCGGATTCGTTAGATGCGTCTTTTCTGGTTTCAAATCCTGCCCGCTAGCAATTCCGAAAATGCACCCGCTGACGCTTCTTCCCGCTTTTCTCGCCCAGACCCCCGCGCCCGCCCAGCAGCAGCCTTCCTTTCTCGTGCAGATCCTGCCGATGGTGCTGCTCTTCGGCGCGATGTACTTCTTCCTTATCGCCCCCCAGCGCAAGAAGCAGAAGGAGCATGATAAGATGCTTAAGGAGCTGCAGAGCGGCGACGAGGTCGTCACCAGCGGCGGCATCTTCGGCGTCATCACCAATGTGAAGGAGGACCGCTTCGTGGTCCGCATCGCCGACAATACCAAGATCGAGATCGGCAAGGGCTTCGTCCAGACGGTCATCCGCAAGGCCGGCGCCGAGGTCAAGTGATGCCGCCGGGCGCGCGCCCGGCTCCGCTCCGCCCCGCTCTGCCGGCGGGGACCGTTCCCTTTTCAACCCAAACGCACCATGCTCAAACGCAATCTGTGGAAGCTGATCTTGTCCGTGGCCGTGCTGGCCTGGGCGGGTTCCCAGCTCCTGCCCCTGCAGGACGAGGCTTTCGTTGACTACGTCCGGACGCACGCGTCCGCCAAGTCCGCCGAGTTCGGCAAGCTCCTTGAGGAGGCGGCCGCCCGGAAGAAGGCGCTACAGGCGCCCAGCGAGTTCGTCGCCCTCAAGCAGCTCGGCCGCGAGCGGCGGCTGGACCTCACCCAGTACTTCCCGCACATCCGCCTCGAGGAGTCGCTGAAGAACATCGAGAAGCGCAATGACATCCTGTTGGCGGAGCTGCTGCGCCTCTCCCGTGGCCGGCTCCAGCTCGGCCTCGACCTCAAGGGCGGCGTGGCCTTTACGCTCGAGGCGGTCGAGACCCCCGGCGAGAATCTGGACGCCTACCAGCGCCAGGAAAAGCTCCAGAAGGCGATCGAGATCATCGGCGCCCGCGTCAACGGCCTGGGCGTCGCCGAACCGGTACTCCGTCCGATCGGCGAGAATCGCATCGAGATCCAGCTCCCTGGCGTCAGCACCAAGGACAACCCGGATGTGGTCGACCAGGTGAAGGCCCCGGCCCGCCTCGACTTCCGGATGGTGCATCCCTCGCTGGTCCCCGGCCCGGGGATCGAGACTCCCGCCGGCTACGAGGTGAAGACCCTTGATTGGGAGACCCGCCGCGGCGACACCGGCGTGGAGGAGATCTTCGTCAAGCGGATCCCGGAGATGACCGGCGAGATGATCTCCAACGCGTTCGCGCGGCCCGACCTCTACGGCAAGCCCGAGGTCATCCTGGAGTTCACCGACGCCGGCAAGAAGCGCTTCGCGGAGGTGACCCGCAGTATCGCCGAGATCGGCCAGCGTGGCGGCCCCCTCGGGCGCCTCGCCATCGTGCTCGACGGCAAACTCTACTCCGCCCCCACGGTCCGCGAGGAGATCAACAGCCCCTCGGCGCAGATCACCGGGAGCTTTACCGACCGCGAGGCGATCAACCTCGCGAACGTGCTTAATAACCCGCTCGACGTCGAGCTGCGCATCATCGAGCAGTACGAGGTAGGTCCCACGCTGGCGGCGGACGCCGTGATTAGTGCCCGGAACGCCTTTATCGTCAGCACGCTGCTCACGATCGGGTTCATGGTGGTCTTCTACACCCTTGGCGGGTTCATCGCCGCCTTCGGTATGGGGGTCAACGTGCTGGTAACCCTCGGGGTAATGGCCAGCATCGGCGCCACCCTCACGATGCCCGGCATTGCGGGTATCGTGCTCACGCTCGCGATGTCCGTCGACGCAAATATCCTGATTTTCGAGCGGATGCGCGAGGAGCTGAAGCTGGGCAAGTCGCTCGGTACCGCGCTTGAGGCGGGCTTCGACAAGGCTTGGTCTGCGATTCTCGACTCGAACGTCACCACGCTGCTGGTAGCTCTGGTGATGGTGTGGCTGGGCTCCGGACCCGTTAAGGGCTTTGGCGTGACGCTCGCGATCGGTATCTTCACCACGATGTTCGCCGCGGTCGTGATCAGCCGGCTCCTGCTCGACGCGGTGATCCTGGGTGGCGTGACGGGGCGCCTCCCGATGTTCTCGGTGCTGCAAAACACCGCCTATGATTTCCTGAAGTACACGCGGGCGGCGGTCATCGCCACCGTGGCGGTGCTGGTCGTGGGCATCGGCGCAGTCGCCTACAAGGGCAAGGACATCTATGGCATCGACTTTGTGGGCGGCGATATGATCACCCTCAACTTCGGCCAGCGAGTCCAAGTGGGTGAGCTGCGCCGGGCGGCGGAGCGAGCGGGGCAGAAGGACGTCGCTTTTTCCTACCAGCAGCCGGTCGGCGGCAGCCGCGAGGTGCTCCGGGTCACGGCCCCGTTTGACCAGGGTCGGCCGCTGGTGCGCCAGCTGCAGGCGGCCTTCCCCCAGGCCAAGCTCGAGCTCGCAGGCGAGTCCCGCATCGGCGCCTCGGTCGGTAAGGAGATCCAGTGGAACGCGCTGCTCTCGGTGGTGGCCGCGCTGGTCGGCATCCTAATCTACGTGGCCTTCCGCTTCGAGATGGGCTACGGCGTAGGCGCCGTGGTGGCCACCGTGCACGACCTCATCCTGACGATTGGTCTGTTCGTCCTCTTCGACCGGCAGTTCAACGCCCCGATGGTGGCCGCGATCCTGCTGATTATCGGTTATTCGATCAATGATACCATCGTGGTGTTCGACCGCATCCGCGAGGAGCTTAAAGTGAATCCCACTGGCACGCTGCGGGAGATCATCAACCGCTCGCTCAACCTAACCCTGTCGCGCACGATCATCACGGGTGGCACCACCTTACTCACGTCGGTGACGCTGCTGCTCACTACCTCCGGCGATGTCAACGACATCGCCTTCACCCTGCTGATTGGCGTCCTGACGGGCACCTTCTCCTCGCTCTTTATCGCGACCCCCGTGTTCTACTGGTGGCACAAGGGCGATCGGAAGCACGTGGAGGCGCACCACGACGTCGCGCCCAAGTACGAGTGGCAGGGCACCAGTAAGGCGGCGGAATAAGCCGCCGCCGGCCGCCGCCGGACAGTCGGACGGATTCCCGGGACGCCCCACGTTCCGGAGCCGGCCCTCCGGCCGCCGGAACTAACCCGCCACGATGCGCTGGATTCACCAGCCGCAGCCCGCCTCCGAGGTCGAGGACCTCAGCAAGCGTGCGGGCGTCAGCCGCGTGCTTGCCGAGTTGCTGCTGCGCGCCGGCCGATCCGATCCGGCTACCGCCGGAGAGTTTCTCCAGCCGAGCCTCGCCCAACTCGACGATCCACTCCGCCTACCTAATCTTCCGGCGGCGGCGGACCGGCTCCGCCGCGCGATCGCGGCGCGCGAGCAAGTCGTGGTTCTCGGCGACTACGACGTGGACGGCGTCACCAGCACCACCCTGCTCGTTTCGGTGCTGCGGCGTTTTGGGCTGAATCCCCGGTTCGTGGTGCCCCGCCGCGCCGCTGACGGTTACGGCCTGACACGCAGTGCCATCGACCGCGCGCTGGAGGCCGGCCGCCCGGATCTGTTCGTGGCGCTCGACTGCGGCACTAACTCGCGGGACGAGATCGCTTACCTGCGGGCGCAGGGCATCGAGGTGCTCGTGATCGACCATCACCGCTCTACGGTCGAGGCGAACTCGGATTGCCTGCTGATCAACCCGCACGTGCACGGGCTAACGGATGCCGCCGCCGAGGCCTGGCGGCACCTGTGCACGGTGGGCTTGGTCTTCAAGCTCTGCCACGGCCTGCTGAAACAGTTACGCGCCGACAATCACCCGGTTGCCTTCCGCATCCGGCTGCGGGATCATCTCGATCTGGTCGCGCTCGGCACGATCGCCGATCTCGTGCCGCTGCAGGGTGAGAATCGCATCCTTGCTCGCCACGGGCTGCGCATTCTGCGCGAGACTCAGCGGCCCGGCCTCCGCGCCTTGATGGACGTCGCTGGGGTTCGGCCGGAGCAGGATCTGGCTCCGACCGACGTCTCGTTCCGCCTCGGGCCCCGCATCAACGCCAGCGGCCGCCTCGCCGACGCCGCCCTTTCGGTCGAACTGCTCCTGAGTGACGATCCAGCCTTTTGTGCGGAGACGGCGCGGCAATTGGACGCTTTCAACCGGGAGCGCCAGGACATCGAACGCCAGATCACCGAGGAGGCGGAGACCGCAATCGAGGAACGCTACGCGGACCACGCGGGCGTCGTCCTCTTCGCGGAGAACTGGCACCCCGGTGTGGTCGGGGTAGTGGCGGGACGAGTCACCCGGAAGTACCACCGGCCCTGCGTGGTCCTGGGTAACGAGGGTGAGCTGGCGAAGGGATCGGGCCGGAGTATCGAAGGCGTTAATCTGGTCGAAGTCCTCGGGGCCTGCGCGGCCGATCTGACGAGTTGGGGCGGGCACCCCATGGCCGTCGGCGTCGCCCTCGCCAAAGATCGGGTCGAGGCATTTCGGGCGCGGTTCGCCGAGGCGGTCCGTACCCAGATCTCGGCTGAGGCGGCCGAGCTGAGGTTGGAACTTGCGGCGTGGCTATCGCCCGAGCAGGTGCACGAGCGGCTGATGGACGAGTTGGAGGGCCTGCACCCCTTTGGTCAGGGCAACCCGGAGCCCGTCTTTGGGCTGCGTGGGGTGGTGCTGCGGCAGACGCCCGAGGTTTTCAAGGAGCAGCACTTCCGGTTTCGACTGGAGGACGCCCGCGGCCGACCGCTACATGGGGTCGCTTGGAAGATGGCGGATCGTCTGCCGCCCGCAGGTCGACCGCTCGATCTCGCGGTGGAGCTGAAGTGGAATCACTTCAACCAGCGGCGGCTGCTACAGTTGGTCTTGTCCGACTGGCGACTCTCCTCCGCCGAGTGAGGCCAACTGCGACGTCTAGGCGACGTTCGCCAGCTTGCGTTCCTGGGCGACAAACCAGAGGGGCTCGCCGGCATCATCTAGCACCGGAGTCAGCGCGAGCTCGACCTCGTATCGGGTGCCATCGCGGTGGTAATTAACGAGTTTTTCGCGGCACTTCCGGCGCTCGCGGATGGCATCGCGGATCCGCTGCACCACTCCGGCGTCGGTGTCTGGCCCCTGCAGGAACTCCCCAGGCTTACGTCCGCGGATCTCTTCAAAGCTGTGGCCACACATGGCGGTAAACTGAGGATTGACCCACTCCACGCGGCCCTGCGGGCATGTGACTACCATCGGGTGCGTTTCGGAACGGGGTCGGGAGGCGACCGCGGAAAGCACGCGCGCGCGCAGGTTCGCGGGTGGGGCGGAATCACGACGGAGAGAAGAGAGGGTCACGGCCGCGCCAACGTCTTGCAGGCGGTCCACCAAGGCGCGGAGCTCCGGCTGGAAATCGAGGACGAGTTCGAAAGCTTCGCGTTGATCGGGGTCCAGCGCACCCGCAACATAGAGCGCGGCTCGATCTTGGAGCAGTTCAGGGAGCATAGAGTCGATGTAGGGGACAGAGGGCGACCGTCAAAACCGAAAATGTGCCGCCCCGGGGTGGGCACGGAGAGTGGTCAGGGCGAGTGACTTCATTGGTGAATAACCAGAGTACGTTCGACATCCGTTCTGGGATGCAGCCCGGTGACGATCGTGGCCCTTGCGAACCTCATCGGCCCGTGCTTCGATTCGGAATGCTCCGCTCGCTCCTCCTGTCCCGTCTCGCCCTGCTGGCGCTGCCCTTGATCGCGGGGGCCAGTCCCGCGCCTCAGGGCGAAATTCGCGGCAAGGTCGTCGAGGCCATCAACGCCGCAACGTACACGTACGTCCAAATCGACACCGGTACGGCGAAGGTGTGGGCCGCGGCGCCGCAGTTCACGGTCAAGCCGGGGGATTTGGTGGCGCTGGGGGAGGCGATGCCGATGCGAAACTATCATAGCAAAACCCTCAACCGGACGTTCGAGGTCGTCTACTTCAGCGGGCGCGCCATGGTGAATGGGTTGGCGGGGGTGGCTGGCGGGAGCGCTGGAGCACCTTCCCGTAGTCTGCCCGGCCTAGCGGTCGATCTCTCAAATATCGCGCGCGCTCCCGGTGGCCAGACGGTGGCCGAGATTCATTCCGGGCGGTCCGGATTGGCCGGGAAGTCGGTCATCGTCCGCGGCCGGGTGGTTAAGTTTAATCCCAATATTATGGGACGCAATTGGTTGCATATTCGGGATGGCTCCGGAGTGGAGGGGGTCAACAACCTTACGGTGACCTCCGCCGCGCAGGCCAAGGTGGGCGACCTAGTGGTCGTTACCGGGCGGCTCGCCGTCGATAAAGATTTCGGCTCCGGCTACCGCTATGCCCTCCTCGTCGAGGAGGCCAAGGTGACGGTCGAGTGAGGTTCAGGCCGCGCGCCAGCGGTTGAGGCGCTCGATTAGGGCGCGTTCCTGAGCTGCCGAGGCCCGCAGGCCGGGTAAGTCCGCCTGCAACTGTTCCCAGCTGGGAACCTCCCCCCATGCGGTCACTCGGAACACCTCGTTGGCGTGCGTTCCGGGCAACTGCAGCTCTCGGTTCTTGCGGTCGAAGCGCTGGCGGAGGGTCACGCCCCACTCCTGTAGGTTGGCCGGCGGGGCCATCTGGTGGCGCCCGACCCAAGGGAGCCATTCGCGGATCTGCGAAGCGTGGCTCCACGTCATCTCGGTGAGGAGGGGAAACGCTGCCTCAACGTCGACGGCGAAGTCGAAGGCATTCGCCCCTCCCATATAGCTGTCGTAGACATTGAGGATCACGGGGACCTTCACGGGGCGGGAGATCGTTTCGTCCGCCGGGTATTCGGGGGTGAAAGCGTGGGGCACGTTGAGCATGTAGGCGACCCGTCGGACGGCCTCCGCGATCGTCTCGTGGTCATTGTGGATCCCGGCGAGCGGATCGTGGGCGAGGGGAGGGCAGAAGAGGTAGTCCGGTTCGAAGTCCCGGATCGCGCGCCACAGCGCGGCGAGTAGCGGCGGGGTCACTTGGAGGCACGCCTCGCGGGGCACGGAGCCGTCGGGAAGGCGCAGGGAATTGAACTCGTACCGGCCGAGGCGGGCCGACGCCAGTTGCTCGGCAAGCCGAGTGTGCGCGGTTTCGGCCCGGGTGAGCCGGTGGTGCCCAGCCTGGCCGTCGGTGCAAACGATCACCCGCGCCCGGAAAGAAGCTCCGAGCTGTTGCCGCCACAGCTCGAAGGATCCGGCTGCGGTGAACTCATAGTCGTCGAAGTGAGCGTGAATGTGGAGGACCTTCATCGGGTGGCGTTAGCGAAGCGGCCCGGCGAGTGGGCGGCAAGCTGCCGGGGAGGGGAAAACCGTTGCCCCGGACGGTGGCCGCTGCTTCGGTCCGACCTCTTCATGAAACGCTGGTCCCAGTTCTTCATCCCGACCCTTAAGGAAAGCCCCGCCGATGCGGAGATCGCCTCGCACCGTCTGCTCGTGCGGGCCGGGCTGGTGCGCCGGCTGAGCGGCGGGCTCTATACCTACCTCCCGCTGGGCCTGCGCGCCGTGCATAAGATCACCCAACTGTGTCGTGAGGAGATGGACGGGGCGGGCGCGATCGAGCTGTGGATGCCGCACCTGCATCCCGTCGAACTGTGGGCGCAGGGTCCTCGTTGGGCCGCGGCGCGCGAGATCATGTTCCGCGCCGACAGCGCGGGTGCCGGCCGCCGGCCGGAGCGGGAGCCGGAGGTCGTCCTCGGGCCCACCCACGAGGAGATCATCACCCCGCTGGTGAAGGCGGAAATCTCCAGCTACCGCGATCTGCCGAAGAACTTCTACCAGATCGCGACCAAGTTCCGGAACGAGATCCGTCCCCGCTACGGCCTGATGCGGGCGCGCGAGTTCATCATGATGGACGCCTACTCGTTCGACACCGGCGACGAGGGTGCGGTGCGCAGCTACTTCGCGATGAAGGAGGCCTATGCGCGCTTCTTCAAGCGCCTGGGCGTGCAGGCGATCGCGGTCGAGGCTGACACGGGCGTGATGGGCGGCAGCTTCTCCCACGAGTTCATGGTCCCGGCCGAGGTG
>SYDD01000325.1 GCA_005786775.1 Opitutaceae bacterium | reverse complement strand
GGACGTTGCCTGCGGGCCGGCGGGGAAGACAAGGGCATTTCGCGGTTTGCGCGGGCGCGGGACCGGGCATTGCGTGCGAGATGGAAACGTGGTTCGCGCAGTTCCTGCAGGCGTTCATCCCGCTGTTCGTGGCGATCGACCCGATCGGCCTGGCGGCGATCTTCCTCGCGCTCGGCCGCGGCCTTTCGCCGGTCCAGCGGCGGCGCGTGGCGTTGCAGGCAACGCTCACGGGCGGGGGCGTGGCGCTGCTGTTCCTGTTCCTCGGGGCCAGCATCTTCGCGGCGTTGGGCATCTCCGTGCACGACTTCCAGGTGGCCGGCGGGCTGATCCTGTTCTTGCTCGCGGCGCGCGACCTCGCCCAGACCGGGGCGGACCCGGAGCCGACCGAGGATTGTGGCGTGGTGCCGCTGGGGATGCCGCTGATCGCCGGGCCCGCTCTGATCGCGACGCTGCTCGTCCTCGCCGGTTCGGTGGGCTACGGGGTGACGCTGGCGGCCTTGGGCGTGAACCTGGTGCTGGTGGCGTTGGCATTCACCCAGAGCGATCGCCTGGGCCGCCTCGTCGGTCCCACGGCGCTGCGGGCGGTCTCCAAGCTCATCTCGATGCTGCTGGCCGCGATCGCCGTCGCGATGGTTCGCCAGGGGCTCAAGGGCTGACTTCGCGCCGCGGCCTCGCTCGCGGGTCCGTTCAACCGGCAAAGCTGGTCATCAGTTCCGCGTAGATTCGGGCGCTGGCGAGCAGCTCCCGCACCCGCGCCCGCTCGTCGATGGCGTGGCAGTTCTCGCCGCCCGGGCCGTAGCCGAGGGTCGGGATCCGCCGGTGGTGGGCGAAGAAGTGCATATCGTTGAACCCGGTGGATACGTTGAACCGGGTGGGCGCGCGGCGGACCCGCCGGACGCAGCCCGCCATCGCGGCGAAGAACGGGTGGGTGGGCGCGCTGAAGCAGGCGAAGTTCTCGGCCAGCTTGCGGACGCTCACCTTGGTCCCGGCGGGCAGGCCCCGTGCGGCCTGGGCGACGAACGTCCGGAACTCGCGCTCGGCCCCGGCGTGGTCCTCCCGCGGCAGCACCCGCCGGTCGACGGTGAAGCTGGCGTGGGCTGGCACGGTGTTGATCTTGGCCCCCTCGCCGCAATGGAAGACGCCGCCGAGGTTCACCGTCGGCCGCATTTCCCGGCCCTCCGGCGTGCGCCAGGTCCGGCCCGCGAGGGCCCTTTGGTAGGCCGCAAACTTCCCCACCAGCGCGGCCATCCCCTCGAGGGCGTTCACGCCCTTCTCCGGCGTCGAGCCGTGCGCCGCGCGGCCCCGCACCTCGACCTCGAACCAGAGCGTGCCGTTGTGGCCGCAGCAGATGTTCCGGCCCTCGCCCCCCTCCATCACGACGGCGTAGTCCGGCGCGATCGGCGCGTGCTGCACCAGCCAGCCGGCCCCCAGCGCGGAATCGGTCTCCTCGTCCGCCGTGAACGAGACCTCGACGTTCAGCCGCGGCTCGGTCCGGGTCGCCTGCAGGGCCTCGAGGGCGAGCAACAGGCTCGCGATCGAGCCCTTCATATCCGCCGTGCCCCGGCCGTAGATCCAGCCGCGCTCCTCCTGCCCGCTGAAGGGGCTGCCGTGGCGCCAGCGGCCCGAGACGGGAACGACGTCGTAGTGCGCGTTAAAATGCAGCGTCTTCGCCCGGGCGCCGACCCGGCGGCGGCCGAGGACGTTGTAGCGCGGGTGGCCGTGCTGGGCCGGCGGCAGCACCTGCCGCAGCAGGCGGTCCGGGATCGGGTAGCGCTTCGCCGGGCAGCCCACGGCGCCCAGTTCCCGCTGCAGCCACGCCGTGATGGCGCCGTAGTGGTCACCGGGCGGGTTGACGGTCGGGATGCCGACCAGGTGCCGCAGGCGGGCGAGCAACCGCTCCGGGTGGCGGCGGATGTAGTCCGCGGGGGTCATCAGCGGGTTCAGCCGCGGCGCTGCCAGTCGTCCCGTGATTTCCGGGAGCGGAGGGCATCGGCCGCGGGGTCGTCGAGGAAGCGCTCCGCGGCCAGGTCCCAGCGCAGCGGGCGGCCCAGTTCCATCGCGATCGCGCCGAGGTGTAGGGTGGTGCTGAGGCGGTGCAGCGCCTCCGCCGGGTACATGGGCGCCCGGCCGGCGCGCAGGGAATCGAGAAAGTCGCGGTGCTCGCGCGGGCGGCGCGGCCAGAGCCGGTTCACCTCCGGGGCCCACGTCTGGCGGAACACGGTCGGATCGCTGCCTTCGAGGCGCCCGAGCCAACCGCGGTTGCCCACCCAGCCCGCGTCGCCCTCGAGGCGGATGGAGGGCTCGCTGGCGCCGACCGTGAGGACGACCCCGTTCGCGTAGGTGTACTCGAGCTCGTACGTGCGGGCGGTGGTGTTGAATGCGCCGGTGGGAAACTCGCCCTTGCCACGCACCGCGACCGGACCGCTGTCCTCCGTGCCGGCCGCGACCTGCGCGGTATCCACGAGGTGCGCGCCCCAGTCGGTGAGGGAGCCGCCGGAGAAGTCGCGGATCTGCCGCCAGCACTGGGCGTCGGTGAGGGTGGGGGAATAGGGCCGGAAGGGGGCCGGGCCGAGCCAGAGCTCGTAGTCGAGGCCCTCGGGGACGGGCGCGGGCGCCTCCAGCGGGAACAGGGGTTTCACCGGCAGGCCGACCTGGATGCGGCGCAGGCGGCCGATGCCGCCGTTGCGGACCACCTCGGCCAGCTTGTGGTACTGGATGACCGCGCGGTCCTCGAGGCCGGTCGCGAAGAAGGCGCCCGGCCGGCGGGCGACGGCGTCGGCGAGGGTCCGGCCCTCGGCGATGGTGAGGGTGGGCTTCTCGCAGAAGACGGCCTTGCCGGCAGCGAGGGCGAGCAGCGCCATCGGCACGTGCCAATGGTCCGGGGTGGAGATGACCACGGCATCGATGTCCGGGCGGGCGAGCAGGTCGCGGAAGTCACGGAACTCGGTGCAGCCTGGGCCCCCGTGGTGGCGGTCAACGGCCTCGCGGGCGCGCCGGCGGCGGTTCGCGAACACGTCGCAGACCGCAACGATGCGGCAGTCGTCCTCCTGGAGGAACTGGTTGAGGTTCACGCCGAAGCCGTGGGCGCCGACGCCGATGCAGCCGAGCGTGACCTTGCCGGAGGGGGCCGCGGCGCCGAGGAGGCGGGCGGGCACAAAGCGGGGGGCG
>SYDD01000324.1 GCA_005786775.1 Opitutaceae bacterium | reverse complement strand
GGCCGTGGAGGTGAGAGATGCTGCCGCCAGCGACGCCCGCTCCGAGGTTGAAGCCGAGGTTGAACCCGTCGGGTCGCAGGGCGGCGGTGAGCGCGCTCCTGCAGAACCAGGTTGAGCGCATCAGCCTCCCCCGGCCCGCGGTCGAGGCCGGCGAGGCCCTCGGGTTCCTACCCGGCGATCTCCGCGAGAAGATTCTTCCCTACCTCCGCCCCCTGTACGACGCCCTCCACGACATGTTAGACGCCGAGGACGTCGCCCGCCTCAGCGAGAAGGGGGTGATCGAGATTGCCCCGCTGGCCTACATGCGGGGCCGGACCCTCTCCCGCGCGTTCATCATCCTCGAAGAGGCCCAGAACACCACGCCGGAGCAGATGATGATGTTCCTGACCCGCCTTGGAGAGGAGTCGCGGATGGTCGTCACCGGTGACATCACCCAGATCGACCTCCCCAAAGCGAAGGCGAGTGGACTGCTCGAGGTGCGCCACATCCTGGCGGGCATCCCCGGTATCGACTTCCACACCTTCAGCGGCGCCGACGTGGTGCGCCACCCGCTGGTGCAGCGGATCATTGCCGCCTACGAGGCCTACCGAGCTCCCGGCCCGGGCGCCACCTGACCGATGTCCAACCCTTCCTTCTGGCAGCGCCTGTTCGCCGGGCTCGGCGGCCCCGCCGCGGGGACCGGCGCCCGCGCCAGTTGGACCGATTTTCTCGACCGCAGCCGGTTGGTCGCGGCCCTGATTTTCATTCTCACCGTGGCCGCCATCGTCTTGGTGAGCTCCGCCGGGCTCACAACATTGGACGCCCCCTTGCGACTGAACCAGCCCGCGACGGCCCGCGTGGTAGCGCAGGCCTCGTTCGGCTACGAAAGCGTGGAGAAGACCCGAGCCGCCCGCGAGCAGTACCGGAACCGCGTGCCGCCCATCTACCGCCTCGACCCCGAGCCGCTGCGGCGCTTCGAGGCGGCGGCAAAACTGATCCTCCCGCAACTGGCAGAGTTTGAGCGGACGTACCCCGGGGACGCCGCCGCGGCGCTGTTGCGCTTCCAACCCGAGTTGGCGCGGATCGCCAGCGCTTTCAACGCCCACGGCCCCTACCATGCCGCGCCGGAGGACATCGCGGCCGTGCTCGGCGCGGGGGACGCGGGCACGCGGGCGGCCCTCTTCGACGAGGGCCTGCGGGCCCTGCGCGACATCTACGCCCAGGGCGTGGCCGACGCGTCCCTCGGGGGCACCGGCGCCGATGGCCTCGTCGCCTTTCAGGTTCGGCGGTCCGACGACACTGCCTCCTCCCAGCCGGTGCAGTCTCTCGAGGACGCGCTCGCCGTCCTTCGGGGCAGCCTCGCGGGGGACCAAGTGCCACGGGCGGCGGCGCAGGCTGTGTTCCGCCTTTTCCGATTTGGCGTAACGCCCAACTTGGTCTTCGACCGCTTGGCGACCGCGGCGCGCGAAGAGGCCGTCAGCCAGGCCCTCCGGCCCGTCACCGTCCGCGTCGTGCAGGGGCAGACTCTGGTGGAACCGGGGGACAAAGTGACGCCGGAGGTCTTCGAGCTGCTGAACGCACACCGCAACTACGTACGCGAGCACGCGGACGCGGCCACGCAGGAGGGGCTTACGCTGCTGGGCCGGGTCCTGCTGGTGGTGGCGATGGTGATCGCCTCGCTGATTTACATCCGAATCGAGGATGCGGAGACCCTGCGGAGTAATGCCCGCCTTGGCCTGCTCGCGCTAGTGGTGATCGCGAACCTGGCCCTGGTCCGCGCGAACTACTCGCTTGGTGGGGCGGAATTCTTCCTGCGGGATGAGGCCTGGGGTTCCACTTTGCCCTACGTGGCGCCGACCGCCCTCGCACCGCTGCTCGTGGCCATCCTGATCGACGCCGGCTCGGGGATCTTCATGGCCCTGCTGGTCTCGATCTTCACCGGCGTGATCTACGGCAACCGCCTCGACCTGCTCGTGCTGACTTTTCTCGCCTCCCTCGTCGCGATCCATGCAGGCCGCGAGGCGCGCGGCCGGGGCGCGGTGGTGCGGGCGGGGGGGATGGGCGGACTCACGATGGCGGCGGCGGCAGCGCTGATCGGGCTCGCCGACCAGACCCCGCTGGAGACGCTCGGCCGCCAGATGATCGCCGGCCTCGGTGCCGGCCTGCTCACCGGCGTGGGGGTGGTCGGGCTGCTGCCCGTGCTCGAAAGCCTCTTCAAGCGGACGACCGACATCACCCTGCTGGAACTGACTGACTTCAACCATCCCCTCCTTCGGCGGATGCAGCTCGAGGCGCCCGGCACCTACCACCATTCGCTCGTGGTGGCCCAGCTGGCGGAGAACGCGGCCGGAGCTGTCGGTGCTAACCCGCTAGTGGCACGGGTGGCGGCGCTTTTCCACGACGTGGGCAAGACCGAACGCCCCGCCTGCTTCAGCGAGAACCAGCGGGACCGCGCCAACCTCCACACGGGACTCGCCCCCGCGGAGTCCGCTCGCCTCATCCGGCGCCACGTGCCCGACGGAGTCGAGCTCGCCGATCGGCATCGACTGCCACGCGCCGTGGCGGATGTCATCCGCCAGCACCACGGGACCACCCTCGTCCGCTACTTTCACCAGCGGGCCCTCGAGGCAGCGCGGGCCCGCGGGGAGCCACCGCCGGCGGAGGCCGACTTCCGCTACGAGGGCCCGCGGCCGCAGACCCGCGAGGCCGCCATCATCATGCTCGCCGACGGCGTCGAGGCCGCCGCGCGTTCGCTCCGCCAGCCCAGTCCGGACGACCTCTCGCAGGTCATCCAGCGGGTCGTGGCGGAACGCGTGGGCGACGGCCAGCTGGACGAGGCGCCGCTGACCTTCGAAGAACTCGCGCGCGTCCGGGGCAGCTTCCAGTTTACCCTCCAGAACATGCTCCACGCGCGCGTCGCCTACCCGCCGGCCGCCGAACCCGGCGGCCGGGGCACCCCCACCGGATGACTCCCCGGACCTGCATGATTGCCAATCGACACCCGCGCCTGCGGGTGGACCGGGCGTCCGTCCGGCGCGCCGTCACAGTGCTGGACGGCGCCTACGCGCGCTTCACCCCAGAACCAGGCACGCCGCCCCCCGTGGGGGAACTCTCGGTGGCGTTCCTCACTGACGATGCCCTCGCCGCCCTGCACGACCGGTTCCTCGACGACCCGACCACAACCGACGTCATCACCTTCGCCGCCGACCCGGCGCTGGGGAACAGCGGGGAGATCTGCGTCTCCGCGGACACCGCGGCCCGCTGCGCGCGAGAGCTGAAAACAGACCTCGGGGCGGAACTGACCCTCTATCTCGTGCACGGCTGGCTGCACCTCGCCGGGCACGACGACCTCGAGCCGCGCCGCAAGCGCGCGATGCGGCGGGCGGAGGCCCGGGCGCTGCGGCTCCTGAAGGATGCGTCGGCGCTCCCGCAATTCGGCTGGCGGCGCTAGCGCGGCGCGCGCCTTTGCATTGCCTGCGCCGGACGGCCCTGCGAGACCTCCCCCAATGCAAGTCGAACCGCTGCCGCGTCCCTCCCGCCTTGTCGCCTGCCGCAACGCCTTCCTTTCGGGCGTGCTGCTGCTGGCGCCCCTGGTCGTGACGGTCTGGGCCTTCCGAAAGGTCGTCGACCTCGTGGGCGGCAGTTTCCGGCCGCTGTACGAGGGCCTGATCCCGCGGGCGCTCGAGGGCGCGCCGCTGCTGTGGGACCTGCTCGCGACGGCGGTCGTGGTGGTGCTCGTGACCCTCTTCGGGTTCTTCTCCAATTACGTGCTCGGCAAGTTCTTCTGGGCCCTCGCGGAACGCACCATCCAGCGGATCCCGGGCGTCGGGGCCGTGTACAACGCGGTGCGGCAGATCGTGGCCACCTTCGGGTCGCAGAACCGCAACCTGTTCAGCCAGGTGGTGCTGGTGCAGTACCCGCGGCCCGGCTGCTGGACGATCGGCTTCCTCACCAACCGCGCGCAGGCCGAGCCCCAACGGCGGGCGGGCGCCGGCGAGCTCTGGACGGTCTTCGTGCCCACCACCCCGAACCCGACCAGCGGGTTCCTGCTAATGCTGCCGCGCGCCGAGATCGTGGAGCTCGAGATGAGCGTCGGCGACGGGATGAAGATGATCCTCTCCGGCGGCGCGGTCACGCCGCCCGAGCCTGCGCCCGCCCCGGCGCCTTGAACTCCCCGCGGTGCCCGGGCCGAGCCTCCAGACCACGGCGTTCGTGCTCACCCGCCGCCCGGCGAAGGACGGCTACCTCGCGCACGGGGCCTTCTCCCCGGAACACGGCGCCCTGCACCTGATGCAACGCGCCCCCCGGGGCGGCGCCGCCGCCACGCTGCCCCCGCTGGACCTCTTCGACGAGGCCGCGCTGGAACTGGAGGGCGGCCGCGCGGGCCGGACCTGGTTCGTGCGCGGGGCGGTCATCGTCCGGCGCCACACCGGCATCGGCCGAGGCTACGAGACGCTGCGGCGCGCCTCCGCCCTCGCCACGCTGGTGGACCGGCACCCCGTGGCGGAGGAGGACCGCGCGGCCGTGGGCGCTTTGCTCGCGACCGCCCTCGCCGCGTTCGACGCCGGGGCGCGGCCCGATATTGTCTACCTCAAGGCCCTCTACCGGTTCGCGCGGGACGAGGGGCACCCCGTGCGGGAACAGTGGTTCCCCACCCTGCCCCCCGCCGACCGTGCGACGGTCGTGCACCTGCTCAACCAGCCGCTCGCCGCGCAGACCGCGCTGCCGGAGGAGGTCGACCGCCTGCTCGGCCGGCTAGAGCACTACCTGCGGGGGCACACCGAGATCCTGCCGCCCGCAGAGCCGTGACCTTTGACCTCGACCAACGCTCCGCCGCGCTGGGCGCGGGGGAGTTCTCCGGGTTCACCGCCGGCCCGCCGACCGGGGGATCCGAGGGGGGCGGCGGCCTCTGGCGCGCGCAGCTTGGGACCCGCTGGCACCAGGAGCTCCGCGCCCGCGCCGCCACGGCGCACGGGCCCGCCGCCCGCTTCGAGGTGGGCATCGGCGGCACGCTGGTCCACCGCGGCTGGCGCCTCACGCTGACGGGCCGAGTCGACCAGCTGCTGCCCGGCCCCGCGGGCGCCATCCTCCGCGAGATCAAGTCGGTCCTGCGGCCCCTGCCCGCCGACCCGGCCGAGCTCCGCGCGGAGCACCCCGCGTATTTCGTGCAGCTCGCGACCTACGCCGCTCTGCTGCGGCTCGGCCTCGCCGCGCCCGCCCCGGAGGAGCCGCCCCTGCCGGCCGCGTCCGCCGCGGAACTCGTGTTCGTCGAGGCCGGCACCGGCCTGCTCCAGACCGTCCCGCTCGACCCGGCGGACGAGGCGGCGTTCCGCGCCCAGCTGGACCGCGTGGCCGACTTCCTCGAGCTGCGTCTCCGCGCGCGGACCCGCCTGCGCACGCTCCGTTTCCAACCCGCCTTCGCCACGCCCCGGCCGGGCCAGGAGCGCACCGTCGCCGAGCTCACCGCGCTCTTCAGCCACCACCCGCTGGTGTGCCTCGAGGCCCCGACCGGCTTCGGCAAGACGGGCGTTCTGCTGGAATTCGCGCTCGGCCAGCTCCGCACCGGGCACTTTGACCGCCTCCTCTACCTGACCAGCAAGGCCACCGGGCAACTGCAGGTGGTCCAGACCCTCGCGGCGATGCGCCCCCCCGACGGCGGCCCCGCGGCGGGCCCGCCGGTCGCGGTCTGGCACGTCCGCAACAAGGCCGAGCACTGCATCAATCCCGTCTTCCACTGCGTCCGCGACGTCTGCCCGCATCTGGCTGATACCGCGCTCCGCTGGGAGCGGGCGGGACTCTCGCGCTTCCACCTCGACGAGCGGCACGCCCGGGACGTGGAGGCCCTGCGCGCGGCCGGCCGGGACGCCGGGATCTGCCCCTACGAGATCACCCGCACCGCCCTCGCGTTCCACGACGTCTGGATCGGGGACTACAATTACGTGTTCGCCCCGCGCAGCCGCGGGCTCTTCGCCGACCAGCCGGGGTACGACCCAGCCCGCACGCTGCTGGTGGTCGACGAGGCGCACAACCTCCCCGCCCGTGCCGCCGATGCCCTGTCCCACGCCTGCGCCGCGGCGGACGCGTTCGGGGTGCGCGAGGAACTCCACCGCGTGCGACCGGGCGCGGCCCTTGTCCACGCGTGGGAGCACTGGTGTCACTTCCTACACCGCCTACCCAAGCGGGACGCGCTCCCCGCCCACGACGAGGACGACGCCCGCCACCTGCTCGGGGAGATCGCCGCCGCACTACGGGGCAGCGGGGTGGATTTCGCGGCCCTTGGTCCGACCGCGAGCGCAGCCCTGTGGGAGGTCCCGGCCCTGATCGACGCGCTCGAGGATCCCGCGGCGCCGCCACGCCTCTGGTGGAGCCCCGAAAAGGGCCGCCTCGTCCTCACCTGCCTCGACGCCGCCGGACCGATCGGAGCCCTGCTGCGCGGCTTCGGCGGGGTGGTGTTCGCCAGCGCCACCCTCAGCCCGCTCGAGGGCTTCGCCGCCGCTTGCGGGCTCGACGCGCCCCCCGCCACGGCGTCCGCCCCGGAATCTGCGCCCGCCCCGGAGCGGCTGGGCGAACTGACGAAGCGCGACACCCGGCGCCTATTCCGGCAGCTCACCAACGCCGCCGCCCTCCTGCGCGAGGAGGAGCAGCGGGACGCCGCCACCCCGCGGCTCCTCGCAGCCCACGCGCCGTGGCGGGAGGGGGCCTACGACGTCGCCCGCGACCTGCGCGTGGACACGACCTTCCACCAACGCGGCCGCCACCACGGGACCACCGCCGCCACGCTCCACGCGCTGCACCGGAGCGCCGCCGGGCCCGTCGCGGCCTTCTTTCCCTCCTACGCGTACGCTGAAGCCGTGCGGGTGGCGGCCGAGGAACTCGGTGTGGAGCTGCCCCTAGCCCTCCAGCCACGCCGCCTCGACCTCGTCGCGCAAGCGGCGTGGATCGCCGCCGCCCTCGACCGCGGGGACATCCTCGGCCTGATCCTGGGCTCCAGCTTCGCCGAGGGCATCGATGCCTTGGGCGGCCGCGTCCGCCACGCCCTCGTCGCGGGGCCCGCCCTGCCCGAGGTCAACGCGGTGCAGAAGGCACGGATGGAGGAGGCGATCCAGGGCGGGATCGATCGCAACGCCGCCTTCCGTCGGGTGTACCAACTGCCGGGAATGACCAAGGTGAACCAGGCGCTCGGCCGGCTCGTCCGCGCCCCGGGGCACCACGCCCGCATCCTCCTG
>SYDD01000323.1 GCA_005786775.1 Opitutaceae bacterium | reverse complement strand
GGAGAAGCCCTCGTTGACCGAGCGGGAGGTGAACTTCCGGTCGATCTTGAGCAGGTCCATCTTGGCGTAGAGGCGCTTGTAGTAGGCGGAGGCATCGATCTCCTCCCCCTCGGGTAGGCGCGCCTGGACGGCGGCGCGCAGGAAGTTCGCGATTGAGACGCCAGGGATCTCACTCGGGTACTGGAACGCGAGGAACAGCCCGGCGCGCGCTCGCTCATCCGCCTCCTGCTCGAGCACCGAGCGGCCATCGAGGAGCACATCGCCCCCGGTGACGGTGTAATCCGGGTGACCGGCGATCACCTTAGCAAGGGTCGACTTGCCGGTGCCGTTCGGCCCCATGATGGCGTGAACTTCACCGCTGTTTACGGTGAGGGACAGACCCTTGACGATGGGTTTGTCGCCGATGGAGACGTGGAGGTCGTGGATGACGAGCGAGGACATTGGATCGGGAAAGGAAGGACTTAGGAGGTGGCGCGGGCCTGGCCGCGGAAGGTGATCTCGACCGAGGAGGCGTCGAAGCCTGCGGGGAGGACTTGATTCACCTCGGCGAGCACGGCGGGCGGCAGGTCGATGTCGTAGGTCCGGCCAGTCTGCTCGTCGTGAAAATGCGCGTGCGGTCTCAGATTCGGGCAATAGCGCGTCGGGCTGCGCTCGAAGTTCACCGCCCGCACGAGCTCACATTGCACTAGGGTCTCGAGGCAGTTGTAGACCGTCGCGAGCGAGATGGTGGGCAACTCCGCCTTGACCCGAGCAAAGACCTCTTCGGCCGTCGGGTGGTCCCGTTTCCGCAGGAGTACCGAGTAGACCACCTCCCGCTGTGGGGTGGCGCGGAGGCCGCTGTCCGCAAGTCGCTGCGTGAGGGAGTCGGACGCGAGGATTGGGTTCATCGGAGCTAGTTGAGATGTGGCGGAAAATTGCAGCCTTGGGCACGCAATTGGAATGGTTCCAAGTTGCAACTTGGAATTGGAACAATTCCAAATAATCGCAAATGGCTCCTGACTACCAACTACTTACCGTTTCTCACGTAAAGCCTCCTCACAAAATCTTTAGCTACTACTGTGCAGTTACTTCCGGATGCGGCTTGGGGTTTATCGCCCATACCGGTCAGCGCGTGGAAAATCGAAACAGGGTGGTGGAGCGGAAGGTCTGACCGGGGCGCAGGATGGTCGAGGGAAAGGCCGGTTGGTTGGGGCTGTCCGGATAATGCTGGGTCTCGAGGCAGAAACCCCCGTACCGCGGGTAGGCCCGCCCGGATTTGCCCACCAGCCGGCCGGCAAAGTGGTTGGCGGTGAAAAGCTGCACGCCGGGCTCCGTGGTGAGAACCTCCAGCACGCGTCCCGAGGCCGGCTCGTGGACCAGGGCGGCGAGGCCCGGCGCGTCACCCCGGTGGTCCAGCATGAAATTATGGTCATAGCCGCGTCCGATGGCCATCTGGGGATGATCCGCCGCGATCCGCTCCCCGATACGACGGGGACGGGTGAAGTCGAAGGGCGTGCCCGCGACAGGGGCGAACTCGCCCGTCGGGATCAAGGCCGGGGTGACGGGAGTGTAGCGGGCGGCGCGCAGCGTAAGTTCGTGGTTTAGGATGTCGCCTTCACCTTCGCCCTTCAGGTTGAAGTAGGCGTGGTTGGTGAGGTTCAGCGGGGTTGGGCGGTCGGTGGTCGCCGTGTAGTCGAGGCGCAGCGCGCCATCGGCGGTGACGGAATACAGCACCTCGACCTGCAGGTTTCCGGGATAGCCTTGGTCCCCGTCCGGACTCGTGAGGCTGAGCCGCACCGCGGGCAACCCGTCCCGCGCGGTCGGGGTCGCCGCCCAAAGCCGGCGGTTGAAGCCCTGGCGACCACCGTGAATGTGCACTGGCACTCCGCCCGAGCTGGAATTCGTCTCCAGCTGGTAGGTCTTTCCGTCGAGGGTGAAACGCCCGCCGGCGATGCGGTTCGCGTAGCGTCCGATCACGGAATTGAAGCCCGCGGCCTTCGCCTCGAACTCGCCGGCCGAGTCCACGCCCAGGACAACGTCCGCGGCCCGACCCGCGCGGTCCGGGACCAGCAGGCGCACGATGATGCCGCCGAAATCGGTGACCTCCGCGACCAGTCCCCGCCCGTTATCCAACGTGAAGAGGCGGGACTCGCGCCCGTCCGCGAGGCGACCGAAGCTGCGGGACGGGACCTTCACGTCGGCGGCGGACGCGACGCCAACGGAGACCACCAGCGAGAGCAGAAGGGGGCGCATCGAGGGGTCCTCCGCTCAGCCGGCCCGGTGGCTCAGCACGGCGCGTTCGTATGCCTTCACCTCGGCGAGCCAGCGCTCGCCCTCCGGCACCCCCGCTCGGAGGCAGTACTCGTCCCAAACCGCGGAGAAGGGCAGGGTGCGCGCCTCCTCGAGCAACGCGAGGCGCGTGGTGAGGTCGCCCTCCCGCTCCGCCGCGCGGATGAGCCCGATCGGGGCCACCAGCGCCAGCAGCAGCGCCTTCTGCATGTTGCGCGTGCCGATCACCCACGCGGCGACGCGGTTGATACTGGCGTCGAAGTAATCGAGCCCGATCCGCACGCGGTCGGTGTAGCCGCCCCAGACGATCTCCTGGGCGATCGCCTGCAGTTCATCGGTGAGGGTCACCACGTGATCGCTGTCCCAGCGCACCCCGCGGCTCACGTGCAGCGCGATCTCCGGCAGGAATTGCAGGACGGACGACACCTTGTCGGCGATGCCCTCGGTAGGATGGTAGTGCCCGGCGTCAAGGGTGAGCAGCTTGCCGCGGCTGACCGCGTAACCGAGGTAGAACTCGTGTGAGCCCGGCACGTAACTTTCGGAGCCGAGGCCGAACAGCTTGGGTTCGACCGCGTCCACGTTGTGCCGGGGGTTGAGCGGCCGGGCGAAGATCGCGTCGAGCGAGGCGGCGAGGCGCTCGCGGGGCCCGCGGCGGTCGGCCGGGGTGTCCTTCACTCCGTCGGGGATCCAGAGGTTCGTGAGGCAGGTCCGGCCGAGAGCGCGCCCGATCGCGGCGCCGATCTCGCGGCAGCGGATGCCGTGCTCGATCCAGAAGCGGCGCACCCCGGCATCCCGATGCGTGAGCGTGCAGCCGTCCTTGACCCGGGGGTGCGAGAAGTAGGTCTGATTGAAGTCGAGGCCGATGCCGAGGCCCTTGGCCCAGCTGATCCAGCCGCGGAATTGTTCCGCGCCAAGGGCGTCCCGGTCGACGGGACGGGACCCCATCTCGGCGTAAAGCGCGTGGAGATTGAAACGCTTCGTCCCGGGAATTAGCGCCAGCGCCGCTTCAAAATCCTGGCGCAACTCCTCCGGGGTGCGGGCCCTGCCGGGATAGCTGCCAAATACGGCGAGTCCGTCACCGAGCTTCTGGCCGCCCGCCCGTTCGAAGCCGCTGACGTCGTCGCCCTGCCAGCAGTGTATCGACACGGGGATCCGGGCCGCCTGCCGCAGGGCGCGGTCCGTGTCGACACCGAGCGCGGCGTAATGTTCGCGGGCGAGGCGGTAGGCAGTGGCGTTCGAGCGGGACTTCATCGGCGGGAGATCCTGCCGGCCGCGGGTCCTCCCGGTCCAGCGCGGATTGAGGCGGCGTGGCTCAGGGAAAGCGCGGGCGCGGACCGATGGCGTCCGGGCGGATCGTGCCATCCATCGCCAGCAGGGGTTGCGGGGCATCGACCCGGCCCAGCGGCCTGCACCCCGGCCCCACACCGGTGTTGCCGAGATCGGTGTCGTTGGCTGCGGCGATCGCGCGCAGCCGGGTGACGATCGCCGGATGCTGGCTGGCGACGTTACGGGCCTCCCCGGGGTCCTCGCCTAGGTGGTAGAGTTCCCCGCGCGCGAGGTGGAGTTTCCAAGTGTCCGCACGCACGGCCTCGAGGTCCAGCCCGCGGAAGTAAAGGAACTCTCGGCGGGCGCCCGGGCCGGGGTCGCCGAGGAGCGAAGCGGAGATATCCACCCCGTCGAGCTGGCGGCCGGTCGGCAAGCCAGCCCCGGCTAAGCGGGCGAGGGTGGGGAGCAGGTCCGGGTTGGCCGTGATGGCGGAAGAAGTGGTCCCCGCGGGGATCCGGCCTGGCCACCACGCGAGGAGGGGAACCCGAATCCCACCCTCCAGGGTGCTGCCCTTGCCGCCGCGCAGAGGGTGGTTGTCGGCCCCGTGGTTGAGAGGGCCGCCGTTGTCCGAGACGAACAGGACCAGCGTGCGACGCTCGAGTTTCGCGGTGCGTACGGCGTCGAGCACCTGACCCACGCTCCAGTCGACCTCCTCGATCCAGGCGCCGAGGAGGCTCTGGGGTACCCGCTCCCGGAAGGCGGCGGAGGGATAGAGTGGGAAGTGGACCGCGTTGTGGGGTAGATAGAGGAAAAAGGGCTGCGTCCGCGGGCGGCGGACGTAGTCGACCGCGCGTTCGGTGTAGCGCCGCACGAGATCGGCCTGCTCCACGGGGTCGACGCGCCCGACCACGGTGTTACCTTCTAGTAGCGGCAGCGGGGGCTGCTGGGTGCGGATCCCGGTGCCGTCCTCGGCGCCGCCCGCGCCCTTGGGGGCGGTCTTGGGGGTGGGACGGGGGGCGCCAAAATTGCTCTTCACGCCCTCGGCAGCGGGTCCCATGTCATTCGAGTAGGGCAGGCCGAAGTACTCGGAAAACCCCTGCTGCAGGGGAAGGAACGGGAGCTGGTCGCCGAGGTGCCACTTGCCGATGCAGGCCGTCGCGTAACCCGACGCGCGCAGGATCTCCGCGATGGTCTGCTCGTCCGGATGGAGACCCACGGCGGCGCCGGGAAACAGCACGTGCGGGGTGGGCAGCACGCGCTTGGAGTAGCAGCCGGTGAGCAGGGCGGCACGGGACGGGGAGCAGACGGGCGCGGCGTAATGGTCAGTCATCCGCCGGCCCTCTGCCGCCATCCGGTCGAGCGCCGGCGTGCGGAAGCGTCCGCCCCACGCGCCGAGTTCGCGCGAGCCGAGGTCGTCGATGTTGATGAGGATGATGTTCGGCCGGTCCGCCGTCTCCGCTCCCCGCGCGAACGCTGGCCCGAGGGCCGAGAGCAGAAGCAGGCAGGCGCGGAGGAGGGGGCGCATCAGGGTGGCGTTCAGGCGGAGGCGGCGGACCGACCGAGGCAGTTCCCGAGCGCGGCCAGCACGAGGTCGACATTACGCAGGGATGCGCCGTGGCCCATCAGCCCGATGCGCCACGCCTTGCCCGCCATCGGGCCGAGGCCGGCGCCGATCTCGATGCCGTAGTCCTCCAGCAGACGGCGCCGGACTCCTGCGTCGTCGGCACCATCGGGGATGCGGATGCAGTTTAAGGTGTGCAGGGAACGGGAGGGAATGTAGCTCAGGCCCAGCGCCTCCAAGCCGCGGCGGAGTCGCTGGTGCATGGCGGCGTGCCGGGCGATCCGGGCGTCGAGCCCCTCCTCCAGCACGATGGTCAGAGCCTCGTGTAGGGCGTAGGTCATGTTGATCGGGGCCGTGTGATGGTACACGCGACCTCCGCCGCCCCCAGAGTAGTACTTCCGGAGCATCGAGACGTCGAGGTACCACGACTGGACCTTGGTCTTACGTGCGTCCATCCGGGCGAGGGCGCGCGGGCCGAAACTGACTGGGGAGAGGCCCGGGGGGCAGCTGAGGCACTTCTGGGTGCCGCTGTAAATTGCATCGATTTCCCAATCATCCACGCGCAGCTCGTGCCCTCCGAGGCTGGTTACGGCGTCGACCAGCAGCAGGGCCCCGTGGGATCGCGCGATTGCCGCGAGACCCTCGAGGGGTTGGTGGGCGCCGGTGCTGGTCTCGGCGTGGACGATGCCTAGGAGCCGGGCTTTGGGGTGGGCGGCGAAGGCCGCAGCGATCTGTTCGGCGGTGAAGGTTTCACCCCACGGCGCCTCAAGCGCGTGCACAACGGCGCCGCAGCGTTCCATCACATCCTTCATCCGGGTACCGAAGACGCCGTTCACGCCGACGATGACCTCGTCCCCTGGCTCCACGAGGTTAACGGCCGCGCATTCCATTCCGGCCATGCCGGTGCCGCTCACCGGAAAGGTCAGGGCATTGCGGGTGCGGAACACCTGCCGGAGCTTCTCGCAGACCTCGTCCATGATGGTGAGGTATTGAGGGTCAAGGTGGCCCAAGGTGGCCGCGGCGAGGGCGCGGAGGACGCGCTGGGGAACCGGACTGGGGCCGGGGCCGAGAAGGATGCGTTCAGCGGGGTGCACCCGGAGAGGAGAGGCGGCGGCGGCGCGGGAAACGAGCCGAAAGTTGCCGTGACTTGTCTCCGGTGCCCCGACGTGGTTCCTCCCTGGCTGATGTCCGCGCCTACTTGCTCCCGCCGCCGTTTCCTCGCGCGCTCGACCGCTGCCTTCGCGCTGGCGGGGCGCGGCCGGGGTGCC
Organism: Opitutaceae bacterium; assembly: GCA_005786775.1. Classification (GTDB taxonomy): domain Bacteria; phylum Verrucomicrobiota; class Verrucomicrobiia; order Opitutales; family Opitutaceae; genus ER46. Next base: position 15,054 of record SYDD01000323.1, on the reverse strand, counting down.
GCGTTGGCCCCGCTGCGCCTCGGCCTAGTCGCCGACGCCCAGTACGCTGATGTTCCCGCGCAGGGCTCGCGCCACTACCGGGCGTCCCGCGCCCGGCTGGCGGCGGCGGTGGATGACTTTGCGGCGCTGCCACTGGCCGGGTGCGTGCATTTGGGCGACCTGATTGACCGCGACTGGGAGAGTTTCGCGCCGATGCTCGCGATCCTTGGCGGCAGCCGTCACCGCTGGCATCACGTCTTGGGCAACCACGACTTCGATGTGCGTGAGGAGCAAAAGGCCAAGGTGCCCGCGCTCCTCGGCGTGCCGGCGCGGCACGCGAGCTTCGATCTGCCCGGCTGGCGTTGCCTGCTCCTCGACACCAACGACGTCAGCCGGTACGCGCATCCCGCCGGGAGTCCCGCGCGCGCCGAGGCGGAGGCCGAGTTGGCCCGGCTGACGGCCGCGCGGGTCCGGCAGGCCAAATCGTGGAACGGAGGGGTGGGAGCCGCGCAACTGCGCTGGTTCGAGGGGGAGTGTGCGGCCGCGCGGCGCGAGGGCCGGCGGGTGCTGGTTCTCTCCCACCATCCCGTCTGGCCGGCTGGGGACCACTGCGCGTGGAACGCGGAGGAGGTGCTGGCGGCGGTGGATCGGCAACCCAACGTCGCCGTCTGGCTCAACGGGCACCACCACGCGGGCGCCCTCGGTGAACGCCGTGGCATCCCTTATGTCACCCTGCGCGGGATGGTGGAGACGGCGGACGCCACGGCCTACGCGGTGGCCACCCTGCACGCGGATCGCCTGGTGCTCGAGGGCCGGGGCCGCGAACCCTCGCGGGAACTGGCGCTGCGGCCCCTGGCGACCGGTTGAGAGTCGTCCCGGGCGGGATCAGCGGACGGCGGCCCAGACGCGCTGGACGTCGTCGTGGTCCTCGATCTCCTGCAGGAATTCTCCGACCTCACCTCGCTGCGTGTCGTCGAGTTCCGGGTAGGTCTTCGCGATGTACCCGAGCTCGGCTGTGACCACGGTCCAGCCGTGCAGTTTTAGCCAAGTGGCGGCGGCATGCACCACGGTGCGGTCGGTGAGGAGGCGGACGCCGGTCGCGCCCTCGGGGATATCGTCGTTCCGCGCGTGGTCCAGTTCCTCGAACTCGTTCGCCCCTGCCTCGATCGCGGCCGCCTCGCGGTCCGCGGCGAGGTCGGGATGGTGGGCTTCGACGATCCCGCAATGGTCAAAGAGGAACTTGTTGCTGCCGGCGCCGCCCATCACGCCCTTGCGGAAGAGGGCCCGGAGGTCGGCCGAGCTGCGGTTGTGGTTGTCCGTCATCACCTCGACGATGACCGGCACCTTGTGGGGGGTGTAGCCCTCGTAGACCACGTGCTCGAGCGAGGCGCTGTCGCCCCCGATGCCTGCGCCTTTGTTGATCGCCCGCTGGATCACGTCGCGGGTCACGCTGGCCTTGCGGGCCTTCTCTGCCGCAGCGAAGAGGCGGGCGTTGCCCTCCGGATCTCCGCCGCCGAGCTTGGCGGCGACGGTGATCTCCTTGACGAGCTTTTGGACCGCCTGACCCTTTTTCAGGTTAACGATCGCGCGTTTCGCGTGCAGCCATTGACGTCCCATGCAGCGAGGCTGAGGCGCTCCCGCGGGGACGGGCAACGCCGAAGTTCGCGGGTTACTCTCAGCGCTTGCTCTCGCCGCTGTAGCAGAGCCAGCAGAGGAGCAGCACGGTCACCGAAAAGATGGCGATCAGCAGCATCACAGGCGTGACGGGGTGGGGGGGGTGTCGGGACGGTGGGAAATCCGCGGACGACAGGCCAGTCCAAAGTGGAGGCGTCTTTTCCCGCTTGCGGGCCCGCCGCCGCCCGGCGGGCAATGGGGGGTGGTTCCCGCGCCGCCCACGATCGTCCATCTGGATGCTGACGCCTTCTTCGTCTCGTGCGAGTTGGCGCGCCGACCGGAGTTGCGCGGCCGGGCCTGCGCGGTCGGTGGCCGCGAGCGCGGGATCATCGCCTCGGCCAGCTACGAGGCGCGCGCCGCCGGTGTCTTCACCCCGATGCCCACGGCGCGGGCCTTGCGGGTCTGCCCCGGGCTGATCCTGATCCCTCCGACCCCAGGTTTGTACGGGGAGGTCTCGGCGCGCATGTTCGACCTCTGCGGCGAGTTCACGCCTTGGGTGGAACGCAGTTCCATCGACGAGGGCTATCTCGACTTGCGGGGGAAGGGCCTCACCGACGAGGCGTCAGTTTCCGCGTCGGTACGCCGGCTCCAGGCGCGGCTCTGGTCGGAGCTCGGCCTGCCCGTGTCGTTCGGGGTTGCCGCAAACAAGCTCGTGGCACAGGTGGCGTCAAAATTGCGGAAGCCGCGGGGATTTGTGGTCGTGCGCCCTGGGGCAGAGGCGGAGTTCCTGGCTCCGCTCCCCGTCGGACGATTGCCGGGCATCGGCGCCAAGACCGAGGCGCGGCTGGTCGAGCTGCACGGCCTGCGCCTCATAGGTGAGCTGCAGACCTTGCCGGATGGGAAACTTGAGGCCGCCTTTGGCTCCGGCTGGCGGGAGGTGCGCGCGGCGGCCCTCGGTACGGACGACCGGCCGGTGGTGACGGAGATCGGCGAGGCGCGGAGTTACTCGCAACAGGAGACCTTTGCTAGCGACGTCTGTGACCGGGGCCAACTGATCCAGGTACTCAAGGGCATGGTTGACGAGCTCTTGCCCAAGGTGCGCCGGGACGGGAAACGGGTGCGAACCCTGACCGTGCGCGCGCGCTTTCCGGATTTTTCCGAGGGGCTGCGTGCACGAACGCTGCCTGTGGCCACTGATCTGGAGGCTCCCTTTTACCCACTGCTCGAACCGCTGCTCACGGCGGCGGGCGCCGCCGCTCGTCCCGTCCGGCTGGTGGGCGTGCGGTTTTCAGGCGTGGAGGAGGGGGGTGGGCAATTGGAATTGTTCGGCGAGACGGAGGCGCGCCGGCGTCGGCTAGCCCGGGTGCGGGACGAGCTGAACGCCGCGCGCGGTGCCGGGGCGCTGCGGCACGGGCACCAGCTTGCCAACCCCGGGGACGACACCTAAAAACGCGGGGCTTTATGCCGATCTACGAGTATTACTGCCCGGACAACCACACGGTCTACCAGTTCTACGCCAAGACACTCGCCCAAGGCCGCACCATCCCCCGCTGCCCGGACAACCCCAAGTTCCGGATGCGCAAGCTCCTTTCCGCCTTTGCGATCACTCGCGGCGGTGCCGATTCGCCGCCCGCGCAGGATGCGGCGGCCACGGAATCGACCGAGGACCCGCGGATGGAGCAGGCGCTAGGCGCGATGGAACGCGAGTTCTCCTCCGTCGACGAGAACGACCCGCGCGCCATGGCGCGGATGATGCGCCGGATGTCCGAGCTCACCGGAGAGCGCATCGATGGCGAGATGGAGGAAGTCGTCCGCAAGCTGGAGGAGGGCGCCGATCCGGAATCGCTAGAGGATCAATTGGGCGGCGATTCGGAGGAAGGTGACGGCGGGCCGGACGGGTTCGAGGGGCCGCCGCCGGCCGAGGGGGCCGCAGCGGAGTCCAAGGCAGGGCGCCACCGCTACCGTATCCGGCGCACTGCCCCGCGCCGCGACCCGCGCCTGCACGACTACGAGTAGACCGAAGGATTGCGGCTGGTTTTCCCGCTTCGGCGACGCCAGCGTGCGAGGATGGATCCCGCGCAATTGATGCTTCGGATCGCCGCGGCGCGCGCGGCGGTGCTGGCCCAAGTCGAACTGCTCCACCGTGAATTCGGCCGGGCTGAGAGCCGATGGAAGGCCGACGGCACCCGCGTCACGGCCATCGATGTCGCGATCTCCGAGGGGATCTTCCGCGACCTCTCTCGGGATTTCTCGGCGGATCAGTTCCTGAGCGAGGAGTTGCCCGATCCGGCGGGTCCGGTGGCGGTTACCCGCGCCTTCGCTTGGATCCTCGACCCCATCGATGGGACGAACAACTTCGCGCTGGGAATTCCGCAGTGCGCGATTTCCTTGGCGCTCCTTTGGGACGGGGAGCCGGTCTACGGGGTGGTGTACGACCTTGGCCGACGGCGCCTGCTGCACGGAGGGCCAGGTCTTGGCGTGTTCGATGGTGAGACGCCGGCGCGGGTTTCGGCGCGGCCCGTGTCCCGCGAGACGCTGGTTGGTTTTCATAGCCCGGGCGATAAGACGTGGCTTCCGGCCGCGACCGCGGTGCTGGGCGACTTCAAGATCCGCGGTCTCGGTTCGGCGACGTTGCACTTGGCCTACGTCGCGGCGGGGCTGCTGGATGGCTGCGTGGATTTCAATGTGAAGATCTGGGACCTCGCGGCGGCTATCCCCCTGGTCCGCGCCGCCGGGGGCGAGGTTCATTTCCTCAACGGCGAGCAGTTGCCCGTGCGGAGGTTTGACCTAGGGATGGCGCGGATCGTCTACCTCGCGGGTTCGCCCGAGCTCTGCCGCCAACTGCGGGAGCGAATGACTGGAAAAAGGGATTGAGCCGGGGCAGACCCCCGCGCGAACTTCCGGGTTCAACGCACCGACCGATGCTGCCCCGTTTCCAGCTCTGCCCGCAAGGCCCTGAAGTTTCCGCCATCGCCTATGGGCTATGGCGCCTCGCGCAGGATCCCGAGGGCTCATCCCCCGCGCGCGTGCGGGCGAAGATCGATGCCTGCCTGGAGGCCGGGATCACCACCTTCGACCACGCGGACATTTATGGGGGCTACACCTGCGAGGGATTGTTCGGCCGGGCGCTGGCGGAGGCCCCGGGCCTGCGGGACCGGATGGAGATCGTCACCAAGTGTGGGATCAACGCCGTGGGCCCCAACCGCCCTGGGGCACGAGTAAACCACTACGACGCCTCGGCCGCGGCCATCGCCCGCTGCGTTGAGCGCTCGCTCCGGGAGCTGCGCACGGACCGCATCGACCTGCTGCTGATCCACCGGCCGGACTGGCTCACTTGCGCCGAGGAGACGGCGCGGGGGCTGACGGCCGTGGTGGCGGCGGGCAAGGTGCGGGCGGTGGGCGTTTCCAATTACAGCGTGCACCAGGCCGCGCTGCTGGCCCGCTGCCTGGGCCGGGCGCCCGCGACCAACCAGGTCGAGCTCAGCCTGCTGCAGATGGGCGCGATTACCGACGGCACGCTCGACCAGTGCCAGGCGGCCGGTTCGCGGCCGATGGCGTGGTCGCCGCTGGCCGGCGGGCGGCTGCTGTCGGGCGAGGACCCGGCGGCGGTGCGGACAAGAGCCGAGTTGGCGCGCATCGGCGCGGAATACGGCGTGAGTGCCGAGCAGGTCGCTCTGGCGTGGGTGGCGGCGCTTCCGAGCGGACCGCAGGTTGTGATCGGCACCAACCAACTGGCGCGGATCCGCGCCGCGGCGGCGAGCGCCGGGCTGCGTTTGGAGCGGCAGCATTGGTACGAGCTGTGGACCGCGGCGCAGGGCCGGTCGGTGCCCTGAACCGCCGATGTTCCTCCCGGCCGCTCAGCCTCCGCCTGCCCCGGCGATCCGTACTCCGGAACGCCGGGCGGAGGTCGCCTGGTTCTCTGCGCTCTGCAACGAGGATATGGAATACCTCGGCGTACCCGATGGTCCGCGCCGGAGCAGCTTCGAGCATTGCGCTGGGCTGGTGCGCACGGCCGACGCCTTGGGTTACCAAAACATCCTGCTGCCCTCGGGCTGGGTGCCCGGTCAGGACGCGCTGACCTTCGCCGCCGCGCTCGCGCCGCAGACCAGCCAGATCAACCAGCTGGTCGCGCTGCGGATGGGGGAGGTCTGGCCCCCGATGCTGGCGCGGGCGATCGCCACCGTTGACCACCTTTCTCAAGGCCGGTTGGTGCTCAATATCATCTCCTCCGACCTGCCGGGACGGCAGGAGCCAAACGAGGTGCGTTATGAGCGGAGCAGCGAGATCATAAGAATTCTCCAGCGTCTCTGGAGCACCGACGGCCCGCTCGATTGGGAGGGTAAGTATTACCAGTTCCGGCTGCCCGACTGCGAGGCGGCCAAGCCCTACCAGCAGAATGGTGGCCCGCTGCTCTACTTCGGCGGGATCTCGCCGCTCGCGCAGGAGCTGTGCGCGCGGCATTGCGACGTCTTCCTGATGTGGCCGGAGACGGAAGAGCAGCTGGCGGCGACGATGCGCCGGATGAGCGACCTCGCCGCCGGGCACGGGCGACGGATCGACTTCGGCCTGCGCATCCATGTGATCGTGCGGGAAACAGAGGCCGCGGCCCGCGCCGCCGCTGAACGGCTGATCTCGCGGCTGGACCTAGCCCAAGGTCAAGCGATGAAGGCCCGTTCGCTGGATGCCAAGAGTGCCGGAGTGCTGCGTCAGGATGAGCTCCGGGCCCGCCTTGGCCCCGACCTGCTCCTGGAACCGTACGTGTGGTCGGGAATCGGTCTCGCCCGCAGCGGCTGCGGCAGCGCGCTGGTCGGGGATCCGGACCAGATCGTCGCCAAGCTGAAACGCTACATGGAGATGGGATTTCGCGCGTTCATCCTCAGCGGTTATCCGCACCGGGAAGAGGCCGAGCTGTTCGCTCGCCACGTGCTCCCGCGGGTGCCGACCTGCCGCCTTAACGAGCTCCAAGGCCGACGCGTGTCGGAGCCGGTCACTCCGCTGACGACCGCACCGCGTCGCTAATCTGCTTTCCATGCCCGCCACCCCCGCTCCCGTGCGTTTCGGTCTCGTCGGCTTCGGCGCCTGGGGCCAGCTGCACGCCCAGTCCATCGCCCGCTTGCCCGACGCCCGCCTTGCCGGCATCGCCGCGCCCTCCGCCGCGTCGCGCGCCGCCGCGGCGGCCGCCCATCCCGGCGTGCCCGTCTATCCGGACCACCACGCGCTGCTCGCGGCGGGCGGGTTGGACATCGTGGACGTGGTAACGCCGAGCCACACGCATCTCGAGGTGGCGTCGGACGCTCTCGCGGCGGGTTGCGACGTTCTCCTAGAGAAGCCGATGGCGCTCAGCGTGGCGGATTGCCGCGCTTTGGTGGTGAAGGCGCGCGCCCTCGGTCGGAAGCTGGCGGTGGGTCATGAGTTGCGCCTGTCTTCGCAATGGGGCGAGATTCGTCGCTTGATCGACCGCGGGGTGATCGGCGAGCCCCAGTATGTCCTGGTGGAGCTCTCCCGGAAGCCCTACCGGCAGGGGGCGTCCGGTTGGCGCTATGATCCCGCTCGCGTGGGCAGCTGGGTCCTGGAGGAGCCGATTCACTTCTTCGACCTCGCCCGCTGGTACCTCGAAGGGGCGGGCCATCCGGTCGAGTTGCACGCGCTGGGGAATTCGCGCGACCCGTCACGGCCCGGGCTCTACGACAACTTCAGCGCCACGTTCCGTTACGCGAACGGCGCCTACGCGGTCGTCTCGCAGACGCTCGCCGCTTTCGAGCATCACCAGACTGTGAAGATCGCGGGCCGGCGCGGGGCGATCTGGGCGGGCTGGAGCGGGGCGCTCGACCGCACGCTGGAGCCCAGCTTCTTCTTGAAGGTTTTTGACGGCGAACGCCTCGAGAACGTCGCCCTCGCCCGCCACAGCGGCGAGGTCTTCGAGCTGCGCGAGGAGATCGCCCGGTGCGTGGGGATGGTCCGCGGCGAGTGTCCGCCGGCGGCCAACGGGGAGGACGGCCTGTGGTCGACCGCCCTCTGCCTCATCGCGGAGGAGTCGATCCGGCAGGGTCGCCCGCTGCCGGTGGGGGATCTGCTGGCGCCGGGTTGACCGGAACCAGGGGCAGGCGGGCCTCGAATTCCGTCCAGTCCGGCTCCGCACGGGAGAGGCGAAGTTCGCCCCCGTGGGCGCGGAGGATCTCGCGGGCCAGGCTCAGGCCGAGGCCTGCCCCCTCGGGCCGGTCGCGCCGCCGCGCGGGATCACCGCGATAGAAGCGTTCGAAGAGCCGGAGCACGTCACCCGCGGGGATGCCGGGCCCCGTGTTCCCGATCCGCACGACCGCCTCCGCCCCCTCCGCGCGCAGCGCAACGCGGACGGAGCCCCCGGGACGGTTATACTTGGCGGCGTTGCCGAGCAGGTTGCGCAGTGCCTGTTCCAGCAGGGTGGGATCCCCCGTGACGGCCAGGCCAGGGGCGAGGGCCGGCTCCAGCGGCAGGTCGGGGTACATCGCCCCGGTGTCCTCGATCAGGCCCGCGAGGAGAGCGGGCAGTTCCAGCGGAGTGCCCTCGATTCTCAGCTGCCCGCTGTCGGCGAGCGAGAGTAGCAGGAGCTTGTCGAGGATCGACTTCAGGCGATGGATCTCCTCCAGCAGGCTGCGGTAGGTCTGCTGGGCGGGTGATCCCGCGGCCTCGGCGCGCAGGCCCTGCTCCACCTCGGCCTGGAGGAGGGCGAGCGGCGTCTTGAGCTCGTGCGACGCGTCGGCGCTGAAGCGGCGGGCCTGCTGGAAGGAACGCTCGAGCCGGTCGAGCATCGCGTTGAACACGGTGGCGAGTCGGCCGAACTCCCGGTCGTGCGCGGGGGCCGCGATGCGCTGGGAAAGCCCCTGCGCGGTGATCGATTCCGCGGCCTCCGTCAGGGCGGCGACGGGCCGGAGCGCCCGCGTCGCGAGCCACCAGGCGCCCAGGCCGACGAGCAGGAGCACCGCGGGGACCGCCGCCAGATAGCGGTCCCGGAGGCGGTCCAAGTCGCGGGTCGTCTCCTCGAGGCGAACCCCAAGGATGAGGGTCGTGTAGGGGTTCCCGGTGACGGCGATCCGCCACGTCGCGCCGTTCGCGAACACGGTGCGGAAGGTGGTCTGGCGAACCGGCAGCGAGGGGTTCTGGGCGTTCAGGCCGCTCTTGCGCGGGGGCGGCGGTGGTTCTGTCAGCGTGATGCCGCCTTCGTAGGCGGCGGGGACCGGCAGGGAAGCCGGATCGAGTTCCGCCGGCCAGCCGGGCGAGCGGTATTCCTCCCGCTCGTAGGTGCGGGTCCAGATCACGTAGGCGGGCGGTCCCTCGCCCCGGCCGATCAGGCCGAGGGCGGCGTCGAGCCGGCTCCAGTTCCCGGGACCGGGCACGCGCGCGAGATTCCGCCGGGCGAGCTCGTGGAGTTCCCGGTCCAGTCGTTCCAGATTGAAGCCCGAGGCGAGGCTCCAGGCCACGAAGCCGGCGCCGAGCAGGAGGGCGGCGGTGACGCCGCCGACGAGTAGAGCGAGCCGGAGGCGGAACGAGGTCACGGCGAGGCCCGCGGGGCCGCGGGGACCGGTCGGGCGCGATAGCCCACGCCGCGGATCGTCTCAATCAGCCCGCCTTCCTCGCCCTCGCGTAGCTTGCGGCGCAGGCGCTGGATGTAGACGTCCACCAGGTTGGTGCCCGGGTCGAAGTGGTAGTTCCAGACGTGCTCGCAGATCTGCGGGCGTGTGAACGTCTGGCCGGGGGACCGCATCAGGTAGGTGAGCAGCGCGAATTCCCGGGCGGTCAATTCCACCGCATCGGTACCGACCCGCACCTCGCGGGTCAGCAGGTTCAGCGTGACCCGTCCATTCTCGAGCAGGGTCAACGGGGTCCCGGCGGCCCGGCGCATCACCGCGTGGAGGCGCGCGACCAGCTCGTCGACGTAGAACGGCTTCGTGAGGTAGTCGTCCGCACCCAGGTTGAGTCCCTCCAGCCGCTCGGGCAGCGTGCCCCGCGCGGTAATCAAGATGACTGGCACGGGCCGCCGCTGTGACCGGAGCCCGCGTAGGATGCTGAGGCCATCCCGCCCCGGGACCATCACATCGAGGACGAGGGCGTCGTAGGCGCGGGTCGACGCGAGGGTGAAGGCCTCGTTGCCGTCGCTGCAGGCGTCGACCATGAAGCCCTGCGTCTCCAGCCCCTTGCGGACCAGCGCGGCGAGCTTCCGGTCGTCCTCGAGGAGCAGGATTTTCACCGGGAAAGAGGAAGCGCGCGCGGGCGGGCGGGCAAGCCGCGGGAAATGACAGTGTTTTCATCGCGCTGGCGGGGCGCCGCCGGCAGGAAAAACAATTGTGTCATCGGCAGGCGAGGGCGGCGTTTATTTGTGTCGGGCAGCGTGCGCGGATGGTGCCTCCCGCCCATCATCCCGAACCGAGATTGTGGCGCAGCCTGCTGCTCTACGCTGGCTTGCTGGTCCTGGCGGGACCTTTTCTCGCCGTCTCGTGGCGCTCGTGGCCGGACGAGATCGTCGATTCAGGCCGGGAGCTGTACACGGCTTGGCGTCTGTCCCTGGGGGAGCATCTTTACCGCGACATCGACTGCGTCTACGGGCCGCTAGCGCAGACCTGGAACGGTTGGCTTTTCCGCCGCTTCGGCCCCGGGTTAATGACGCTGGTCGCGTCCAACCTCGTGGTGTTCGCCTTGCTGCTCGGCCTCGTGGTGGTCGTTTTCCGTCGCGCCTGGGGGCTGCGGGGCGCGGCGGCGGCGGGGTCGGTGCTGGTGGTGCTCTGCGGGTTCAGGCAGCTAGGGGAGACGGGGAACTACAATTACGCGTTCCCTTACGCGCACGAGGTGCCCTGGGGGATGCTCGCCCTGTTCGGCTTGGTGTTTGGTCTAAGTTCGTGGCTTCGCCACGGGGGGGCAGGTTGGGCTGGTGCGGCCGGTCTCTGCTGGGGACTCTGCTGGGTCCTGAAGCCGGAGTTCATTTTCGCCGGAGGGCTCGCGGTGGCGGCGGCGATCGCTCTGGCGAGGCGGCGTGGCACGCGGGCGGCTGCACCGGACGGGAGTGCCGCGGTCGCGGGCCTGCTGCTGCCCACCCTGCTGTTCACCCTGTCCGCGGCGCGCCAAGACGGTTGGGCGCGGGGATGGCGGGAGGCGACCACGGCTTGGCGCCTCGTCCTGGCGGGGGAGGCGGTCGATCCCCGATTCCAGGCTTTCCTTTCGGGCTGGAATGCCCCCTGGACAAACTTCGTGACCCACCTGGAATGGACCGTGGGCGTGCTCGTCTCGCTTCTGGCGCTGACTTCCGTGGCGCAGAGACTCGGAAGCCTTCGCTGGCGGTGGCTGGGCCTGCTTGGCGCCGGAATCCTGGTGGCCGCGGTGGGCTGGACCTTCTCCCGGGCTCACGTCGCCGACGGCTGGCCCAAAAGCTGGCTGGGGCTCCTGCTGCTTTACCTCCTGACGCGCAGCCGGGGTCGGGCGGACGCCCAGCCGGAGCGCGTTCTTCTCGTGCTGGTCGGGGCCGGCCTGATGGCGCGGATGATGCTCTGGGGCCGGCTCCATCACTTCGGTTTTTACCAGGCCGCTGGCGCGCTGATGGTCGTGGCCGCCGTCCTAGTCTCCGAGTGGCCGCGGTGGCTGCCGGAGAGCAACCGGCTGGCGCGCCGGTTGCTGTTGGCCTCGGCGGTGGCGGCTTTCGCCGGTTATGGCGGTGTGGTCGTGACCGCCTCGACGGCGGAGCTCCGGCAAAGGACCCTGCGGATCGGGACCGGCGCCGACGCCTTCCACGCGCGCCCGCCGCCGCGGCCCTACGGGGCCTGGTTGAATTTCGCCCAGGAAGTGCTGCGCCGGGAGGGGGCAACCGGCTCGCTCCTGGTGGTGCCGGAGGGGCTGATGCTCAATTACCTCACGCGGATGCCCAGCCCGGTGCCGCCCTTCTTTCTCTTCTCCTTCGCCACCCGGAATGGCGCTGAGGCGGAACTGGTGGCACGACTGGAACGGACCCCGCCTGACTGGATCGTCGCGCTGAGCCGCAACCTGACGGAGTACGGGATCTCCCGCTACGGGGAGCGGGAGGGAGAGGGACGTTTGCTGCTCGATTGGATCGATCGCCACTACGAGCGCGTCGCGAGCGCGGAAGGGCGCCACCCGTTTTCCTCGCGGGACGGTGACCTCTGGGTGCTCCGGCGGCGGCCGATCACGGAATGAAAGAGCCGTAATCCTTTCGGTGGTCCGCGCCTCATCCGGTGGGCGTGAGATGCGGAGATGCGCGTGCTGCCCCCGCTGATTTTCACCCTGCTGCTGGCCTCCCTGCTCGCTGGTGCCGACGCCCCCGGGGACGGGCGCACCAAGGAGGGCCGCAAGGGTGCCGCGGGCAAGGGGGGCTCGGTGATCAAGCCGACACTGAAGGACACCATCCGGGCGAACGTGTACGCGGACAACTGGTTCGTACTGTACGTCAACGGCAAGCTGGTGGCCGTCGACTCGATCGATTTCATCCCGCACAACGTCGTCTCGGTCGACCTCCTGCCCGAGTACCCGATGACCATTGCGGTCCTCGCCAAGGACAACGCGGACCCGCGTACCGGCCGGGAATACGGTACCTCGATCGGCGACGGCGGGTTCATCCTCAAATTTGCCGACGGCACCGTGACCGATGCCTCCTGGAGGGCGAAGTGCTTCTTTCGTGGCCCGTTGGCGGGCAACGACGGTCGCGATCGCGTCGAGCATACCCCGCTTCCGCCGGACTGGTTCGCCCCCGGGTTCGACGATTCGTCGTGGGCGCCCGCCGTCGAGTTCACGGAGGAGCGCGTCAATCCGAAGGAGTCCTTCCGGACCGCGGACTTCGCCGGCGCACGCTTCATCTGGACTGCGGACCTCGACCTCGACAACACCGTGATCTTCAGGAAGCGGGTGGAGCGTCCGGACTGGAAGCCGCGGTGGACGACAAGGCCGGATCTGGATGTTTCCGGGGCTCCTGGCCGCTGAGCCGGCCCGTCAGATGACGGCGATTTAATCCGCGGCGACGGCGGGGTTTCATCCCCTCTAGGGATCGTGCGAAGTGCATTTCCGCCGCTTCGCTTTCCTTGCCGCCGTGCTGCTTTGCCTCTGGGTCCGCGCCGCGGAGCCGCCCTCCGCGCGGTTGGTGAACCTCGCGACGCGCGCGGCGGTGGGCGGCGCGGCCGGCACGCCGATCTCCGGGTTTGTTGTCGCGGGATCCGGGGCCAAGCCGGTGGTGGTGCGCGCGGTGGGCCCGGCCCTCGCGGGGTTCGGCGTGGCGGGTTCCCTCGCGGATCCGCGGCTGGCGGTGCTCGCCGGTCAGACCACGATCGCCGAGAACGACAATTGGCTGCCTGGCGACGCCGCGGCGATGGGCGCCGTCGGCGCCTTCGCCCTCCCGACGGGAAGCCGGGACGCCGCGGTGCTCCGCCCGCTGGAACCCGGCGGCTACACCGCCCCGGTGACGGCCCCGGGCGGGGCGGCGGGCATCGCCCTGCTCGAGGTCTACGATGCCGCCCCGACGGGTTCCTCCTACCTCGTGAACGCCTCGACGCGGGCCTTCGTGGGCACCGGCGACAGCGTCCTGATCCCCGGCTTCGTCATCAGCGGCCCCGGTTCGCTGCGGGTGTTGCTCCGCGCCGTGGGTCCGGGCCTGACCGGCTTCGGTGTCAACGGGGTCCTCGCGGACCCGACGGTCACCCTCTACCGCGGCACGACCGCGCTGGCGACCAACGACAATTGGTCGACCGGGAACAACGCGGCCGAGATCTCGTCGGCGGCGGCGGGCTTCGGGGCCTTCGCGCTGGCCGCGGGAAGCCGCGACGCCGCGCTGCTGGTCTCCCTTCCGGCGGGCTCGTATTCCGCCGTCGTGAGCGGGGTGGGTGGCGGCACGGGCACCGCGCTGGTGGAGGTCTACGCCGCCGCGCCGGCCGCCGCGGCCGCCAACGAGGGATTCACCTTTGCGGCGGTCTCCACGCAGCCCGCGGTGCCCACCTACCTCGACGCGGTGCTCGTCTCCGCGCGCGTGCAGGCGCCCGGCGGGGGCGCGCCCGCCGAGGTGAACCTTCAGTACACCGCTGGCGGCGGGACGCAGGTCGTCCGGATGTGGGATGACGGCCAGCACGGGGACGGGGCGGCGGGGGACGGCTTGTTCGCCGGGACCATCCCGGCGCAGGCGGCCGGGGTGACGGTGTCCTACACGCTGGCCGCGACGGAGGGCTCCGGGCGCCGCGGGGTGAGCGCCTCGGCGGCCTACCTGATCGGGAACACCCTCGCCGACGCGACCTTCACCTCGCCGGAGTTCCTCGGGATCCCGACCGACCGGGGGGTCACGGTTAACCTCGAGGCCGCGGTGACCGTGGAAGCCTACGTCGAGTTCGGTACCTCCCCGGGCGTCTACAGCGGGCGAACGGCCGCCACGACCTTCCCCGCGGGCTCGCCGCTGGAGATCCGCATCGAGGCGCCCGCCGGCGCTACGCCGCTCGCCGCGGGACGGCGGCATTTCTACCGCGTGCGCTACCGGCGGCCCGGCGAGGCGGAGTTCCTGGCGCGTGGGGAGCGCAGCTTCCAGACCCAGCGCCCGCGCGGGACGGCGTTCACCTTCACCATCACCGCCGACCCGCACCTGGATGAGATGACCAACCCGGGTTTGTTCGCTCTCGCGATGCGCAACATCCGGGCGGACAACCCGGACTTCCACGTGGACCTCGGGGACATCTTCATGTCGGACAAGCTGTCCACCATCATCCCCGGGCTGACCGTGAACTACGGCCTGGTGGAGTACCGCGCAGTCACGATGCGGAACCTGTTCGCGGAGTTCGCGCATTCGGCGCCCTTTTTCTTCACCCTCGGGAACCACGAGGGCGAGTACGGCTACGTCTTCGCCGCGGACCGGACACCCGAGCGCAACAGCAACGTCGGCAGCTGGAACCTGCGGGCCCGGAAGGCTTACTTCCCGACGCCGGTGCCAGGGGGGATCTACACCGGGAGCACGGAGACGCGTAACATCCTCGGCCGGGATGAACTGCTGGAGAACTATTACGCGTGGGAATGGGGGGACGCGCTCTTCGTGGTCCTCGACCCGTACAACAACACGAACGCCAACCCCAACTCCAACCCGGGCGACAACTGGCGTTGGAGCCTCGGACGCGCGCAGTACGACTGGCTGCGGCAGGTGCTCACGGGCAGCCGGGCACGCCACAAGTTCGTCTTCCTGCACAACCTGGTCGGAGGCGTCGCCTCCGGTCGGGGCGGTGTCGAGGCGGCGCATCGCTACGAGTGGGGCGGGCGGAACGCCGACGATACGGAAGGCTTTGCGGAGAAGCGTCCCGGCTGGGGCGTCCCGATCCACACGCTGCTGGTGCAGAATGGCGTCAGCGCGGTTTTCCACGGGCACGATCACTTCTACGGTTACCAGCAGCTGGATGGCGTCGTGTACCAGGAGTGTCCGCAGCCGGGCACGGGGAATTTCTCCACGGGGAGCGCGCGTGACGG